>CAYMCT010000020.1:0-12019 GCA_964389075.1 uncultured Lachnospiraceae bacterium | reverse complement strand
GCAGCTGGGAAATTGTTTCGAAGGATAAAACACAGATATTCCTGTTCGCATGCAAGGTTTTAGCAGTAGCAAAAACTGTAAATCCCCTTATTAAGTTACAGGGTTTATCGTCTAACAAAAAGTACCGCTGCGTACAGACAGGTAAAATATACAATGGTAGCTTACTTATGTATAAAGGGATCAAGATGAATTACCGACTTTTCGATTTTGAAACCATAGTTATGACATTTGAGGCGATTTGAACACCGATGGTTGCTTAACCTCATGACATGGATTAAGCAAATAGATCTTTAGGGAGTACAGCTTTATGTTTTATGGAAAAAATAAAGCTGTTGTAAAGGGAGGTAATATAATTGAATGAATATATTTTATTTAATGCAGAGCTGTTTCTGAGATTGATATTAGCGGCATTTTGCGGTGCGATTATAGGTTTTGAGCGTATGAATCGCGGTAAGGGTGCAGGAGTTAGAACGCATCTTGTTGTAGCTATGGCATCGGCACTCATGATGGAAATATCAAAATACGGTTTTTCTGATTTTTCAAATATAGTAACAGGAAATATAGCTGAAATGAGACTGGATCCGTCAAGACTTGCGGCACAGATAGTTTCAGGAATTGGTTTTCTGGGTGCAGGTATGATTTATATACATGGCAGAACACCTCACGGACTTACAACAGCGGCAGGAATATGGGCAACATCAGGAATCGGTATGGCACTGGGTTCAGGAATGTATTTGCTTGGTTTTATGGCAACTGCACTGATATATGTATCTCAGCAGATTCTGCATAGAGACATCAGATTTTTAAAGGGCGTAAAAGAGAAAAGAATAACGCTTGTAATAGATAACGAGGAAGAAAATATACCTAAGTTGCAGCAACTGCTGCAGGAAAAAAATATGCATATAGACAGTATAGCGTATAAACGTAGGGAAGACTTGTCAGTTAAACTCAGGCTGCATCTGACAGTCCCGCAGGACTTTGATGATATAACACTGGTAAATATAGCAAAAGATAATAAATACATAAAAGAGATAAGCTCAAGCACAAGAGAATATTCGGGAAAGCTATAGACAAGTATAGAAGATTGAAATAACGAGATTCAGAGAATGCTGAACAAAAGTAAATCTTAAAGAATTAAAGCAGTAACAAAGTTTACATTTTAATTTTGCTTACATATTGGGCGTGTGATATTTCTCTCCCTCTAACAAAAAAGTTAAGAAACCATTTTCAGTGTCTCTCTTTATCACACGCCCGGTTTGTAATATATGACAAAGGACTAAAAATTCATTAAATCACAAATAAGTCAAGCAAGATATGCCACAGACACGTAATTGTGTTTTGTGGCATGTCTTATTTTTTTGTTGTGCAAAATGCCGAAAATCTAAAAAAATAAAAAAATTTTCAAAATCCCTTTCCGATTTTAATTCATTTTTTCCTCTTATTACTTATAGAAGGGGTAAAGCTCATTAGCAAAACTATATACAGAGGGGAGGTAGGGCGATGCCGGCTTCCTTATCTGATGAAAATCATAAGATTGATGTCGCAATTTTTGATAGCTATAGTAAAACGGTTATGCGTAATTTGAGCTGCAAAGCAAAAGCTGCTATAGGTTGGCGAAAAGAAAATGAAACCGGCGGAGAAGAAGTGATGCGATACATAGTTGAAACTTATGGACAAGAAGACCAGTATCCGTCTGAATACGTTATTTCAGATGAATATGGTCATAACTGTGTTGTTACAACAGAATGGCTGTATCAAGCTATGTTTGACCTTTCAGAAGAACAGAAGGAGGTGTTGATTCTGGAATTTTGGTATGGACTATTGATAAAAGACATTGCAAAATTGCTAAATGTAACTGAAAGAACAATATACAACCGAAAACAAAAAGCATTTGAATTTATTCGAGAGTATTATGAAAGGAAACAAAAATAATGGAGATCAAAGAACTTGCTTATGAAACGGTCTGGCGTGCAGTGCATGGTGATGTGAATGCACAGCGTGAGGTGCTGGACTATTACGATGGATACATAAGCACATTGGCAACAGTAGATGAAATAACACCCGAAGGCAATATTCGACGTTTTGTAGATGAGGATTTAAAGGCAACGATACAAGCTGGGTATCTTGAAGCACTACCCAAGTGCAGGGTGATGCAGAAATGATACAAACAGATTTATTTGATTTTGCATATGTGCCTGATTGGTTCGGACAACTTGATGAATTAAAGCAAATGGCACTACCGGAATCGTGGCAGTTTAAGAAACCGGCAGTAGAAACTAAGAATCAGGATACACCCATATTAGAGAGATATATAAACACAATCTTTCGCAAGCAGGCTATAGAATATAATTCTGAACCGGACAAGCAGAAAGCGTCAAAGTATATACATATAGAAAACGAATGTGTATGTTTCCACACAGGGTTATATACGCCGAGGTATAAAGGTATTTATGCATATTTTGACCGTAACAAAAGATGTGATTCTACAAGGGATTGGCATTTGCGATGTTTCTGTGATGAGCTGTCATCAAGACTTAAATATATTGAGCCATTACCTGATAGACCTGTCTTTAACATGTTGCAGCAGGGCATGAATTTCAATCCGGAATGGAATATAAGAGTCAATGTAGAACACATTTTATGTGATGCAGAAAATTTAGAACGTATCCCGACAAAAATACGCAAAGCCAAGAATCTGCCGCTTCTGCTTGAAACGGCGGTAGAGTTAGCAAGAAGGAAAGCGGTGATAGAACCGGGACTTGTACCGCCACAGGGGTATATGGGAAAGATGCAGTATCTGCTGCCCATATATTTAACAAACATGGACAAGCCTGATCTTGCCATGACATTAACCCCAATGGATGGATACTATTTAGGTAATACATGTCTTACACTTGAAATGGCATATCTGAATGCACGTGCCATTGCAAAACCGATAACACCGTGGTTAACTAATCTATTAAAATAAAATATAATCAACAATTACACCCGATAAGAAATGTAACAATATCTCTTGTCGGGTGTTTTTGCCCCTATATAACACTTGAATAGCTGAAAGGACTCAAAAAAAACGGCGAGTTTTTTCGGCTTATTGTGCTGCCATTTTTCTCGCAGAGAAAGGTGGCAGTTTTTGTATGAAAATTGATTATGAATTCATTAACGGTGAAAGAACAGAAGTTGAAGTTGGGGATGAAATTGGTAGATTCATATTAGATTCGAGACGTATCGAAGAAAACAAGGAGCGCAAAGAGAGATATCACAGCTACTTGTTAGAGAATGCTACATATGAGGGGAATGAATATGCATCAAAAGATACACCCGAGAGTGTATTGCTTGAGAAGTTTGAGTCGAAGCGTATTAAAAATGCACTGGAATCACTTTCAATAACTCAGAGAAGGAGATTGCTCATGTCAGCAGAAGGTATGAGTATAAACAAAATAGCGAGGCTTGAAGGGATACAGCCTAATGCTGCTTGGAAGTCTGTAAAAAGTGCAAAAAAGAAATTTTTAAAAAAATTTTTGAAAATGGGTGTATAAAACCACTCCCAAATCTCCCTATTATGAAGGGCATAAAAATCAGCCCTTCAGAAAGGAAGATTTACATATGAAACATACTTTAAAAATCAGTGTTTCAAAGAAACCAGTGGCAAACGGTATTGTAGCACTACACAAGGTTACGATCAGGGAACGCATACTGCGTTTTCTGCTCGGTAATTCGCAGAAGCTAACTATACTTGTTCCGGGTGACAGCGTCGAGGAACTGTCTATCAAGGAGATTGCGGAAGGTGGTGTGGGTGCATGAGCAAGATTAAACTTTTGCTTGACGTAGTGAATGATATTCGTACACTTGCCGATAGCTTGGAGGCAATAGCGAATGCAATAGCTGACGGAGATAATTCTATAAAGCCGTCACCGCAGAAAGAGGAAGAAAAGCCGAATATCACACATGAGGAAGTTCGTGACCTTGCCGTTAAGCTTTCACGCAAAGGAATGCGTGAGAATATAAAGCAGCTCATAGAGCAATACGGAGTGCAGAATATCACAGCAGTAGCAGAACCTGACCTTGATGCATTTTATGCAGACTTGAAGTCAATGGAGGTAGAGTAAAATGCCTCCTATACAACACGCAGCATTATCTGCATCTTCGGCACACAGGTGGCTTAAGTGTCCGCCGTCTGCAATGCTTGAGAAGGAACTTCCGGATGAAACAAGTGTATATGCCGAGGAGGGTACTGTTGCACATGAAGTTGCAGAGTACAAAGTAAGAACTTACCTCGGTGAGAAAAATCTCGATGTCCCGTCAACAGGAAACTTTGATGCTGAAGAGATTGACAAGTACACCGACAGTTATCTTGAATATGTAACTGATACGATTGAAACCATCCGTAAGTCATGTCCGGATGCAGAGGTTATGGTAGAGCAGAGGATTGACTTCTCAAACTATGTTGAAGGCGGGTTCGGAACAGGTGACCTCGTCATTGTAGCAGACGATGTTCTGCAGGTGATTGACCTCAAGTACGGAAAAGGTGTAGCTGTGTCTGCAGAGGATAATCCTCAGATGAAGCTTTATGCACTTGGAGCATTGAATCTCTACGATTATCTGTATGACATCAGAACCGTAAGAATGGCTATTGTCCAGCCGAGACTTGACAGTATCTCCGAATGGGATATTTCGGTAAACGATCTGAAAGCATGGGCAGAAAACACGCTCCGTCCTATTTCACAACTTGCAGCCAAAGGTGAGGGTGAGTTTTGTGCCGGAGAGCATTGCAGGTTTTGTAAGCTAAGAGCAACCTGCCGAAAACGTGCAGAGCTTATGCTTGAGACAGCTAAGTATGAGTTCAGAGAGCCACCAGAGCTTAACGATGAAGAGGTTGCTGAGGTGCTTAATATAGCATCGGATCTGTCAAAATGGGCAGAGGATGTGTTTGCTTATGCACAGGCTAAGGCTATAAATGAGGGTAAGCAATGGAACGGGTTTAAGGTAGTTGAGGGACGTTCTAACCGTAAGTATGTGGATGAAGCGAAGGTGGCAGAGGTGTGCCGTGAGAACGGGTATGCCTTGTCACAGATATTTAAGAGTACACTTATCGGCATAACCGATATGGAAAAGCTGATGGGTAAAAAACAGTTCAAGGAACTGCTCGGCGAGTATGTACATAAGCCGAAAGGAAAATTAACGCTTGTGCCTGTTTCGGACAAGCGTGAGGAAGTATCAATAATAAACGAATTTATGGAGGATTGAAATTATGAGTAAAGTGGTAACAGGAGTAGTAAGACTTTCATACGCACACGTTTGGGAACCGGTATCAATTAACGGTGGTGATGAGAAATATAGTGTTTCTCTGATTATTCCCAAGAGCGATACAAAAACAGTAAAGGCAATTCAAGATGCAGTAGAACAGGCAAAGCAGGACGGTAAGGCAAAGTTCGGCGGTAAGATTCCGGCAAATCTCAAACTTCCGCTCCGTGACGGTGATATTGAAAGACCGGACGATGAGGCATATGCCGACAGCTATTTTATAAATGCGAACTCAAAGGACAAGCCGCAGATTGTGGATACAAAGGTTCAGCCTATCCTTGACAAGAACGAAGTGTACAGCGGATGCTATGCAAGAGTATCGATTACATTGTACGCATTTAACTCAAACGGTAATCGAGGAATTGCATGTGGTCTTGGCAACATTCAGAAGGTTGCAGACGGTGATTCACTCGGTGGTCGTTCAAGAGCTGAAGATGATTTCACGGCATTTGATGACGAAGATGACGATTTCTTGAGTTAAGGGGCGAGGATATATGCAAAAGCTGAGTATTGATATTGAAACATATAGTGATGTCGACCTTATCAAGTGCGGTGTGTACAAGTATGCGGATTCACCTAACTTTGAAATACTTCTGTTTGCATATTCGGCTGATGACGGCGAGGTTAAGATAATTGACCTCGCTAACGGCGAAACGCTCCCAGCGGAGATTGTAGATGCTTTGAAATCAGATTCGGTTATAAAAACAGCATACAATGCACAATTTGAGCGTGTATGCTTGTCAAAACATCTCGGCGAAACATTAAACCCTGAGTCATGGTACTGTACAGCTGTCCAAGCAGCAGAACTTTCACTTCCGGCATCACTTGCTGATGTCGGAAGTGTACTCGGCTTGGAACGTCAGAAGATGACCGAGGGCAAGGAGCTTATAAAATATTTCTGTGTACCGTGTAAGCCTACAAAAGCCAATGGAAACCGTACACGAAACCTACCGTGTCATGATACAGATAAGTGGGATAAGTTCAAGAAATATTGTGTACGTGATGTAGAAGTAGAACGTGCCATTGCACAGAAACTCAACAACTACCCGTTATCGAGTTCAGAGCATGAACTGTATGTTATTGACCAAAGGATAAACGATCGTGGTGTGCTTGTCGATCTTCGACTTGCAAATGAAGCAATTAAGATGAATGCAATACAAACAGCTGTTGCAACAGAACAGGCATACTCGATTACGGGACTTGAGAACCCGAACTCGGTCGCACAGCTCAAGGACTGGCTTTCGGATAATGGAGTAGAGATTGATAGTCTTGCCAAAAAGGAAGTGAAAGCACTTGCTGAAAAAACGGACGGCGATGTGCAGGAGATGCTGAGATTAAGGCTTCTGATGTCAAAGACCTCTGTCAAGAAATATGAAGCGGTTGTCAGAAGCGTATGCAATGATAATCGTATTAGAGGATTACTCCGCTTTTACGGTGCAAACAGAACCGGACGCTGGTGCCTAACGGGTGACCATGAGATTCTAACTGATAATGGATGGTGTAGATTAGATGAGTGGACAGGTGGTGATATTGCTTGTTGGAATCCTAACGGAGAAAGGATTTCATTTCAGAAAGCTAAAGCATTAAAATTTCCGTACAATGGTATTGTTTATGAATATGTGGATAAGAGAATTTCTCAGGTGAGTACGCCCGAACATAAAATGTATGTAAAAAGAAGATATGGCGGAGAGTGGATAACTGATTCAGTTGAAAATATGGCAAAATACAGACCAAGTATACCTTTTACTGGATATAGGAGAACGATATCTTCGTTAGAACATAGCAATCTCAGAGTTTTGGTAATGATACAAGCTGATGGGCATTATACAGCAGATGGAAACATACAGCTTTCATTTCATAAAATGCGAAAAGTGCAACGTTGTAAAAAACTGCTGAGAGAAACAGGCATTACATATTCTCTAAAAGAGTATGATGACAAGCCGAAAACAAGGTATGTGTTTGTAATAAATTCAAGGCATATGCCGACGTGGCTTAGAATGTTCCGTGATAAAACATTTGGAACTTGGCTTTTTGATGAAAGTGCAGATGTGTTTTTTGATGAGCTACCATATTGGGAAGGCTATCGTTGTGGACCAAACAGTATCCAGTACAGCACTTGTAATAAAATTAATGCTGATATTATACAGGCATTTGCACATATCAGCGGAAGGTCTGCATTAATGCGAGTAAAGGATAGAACAAAAGAAAAAACCAACTGGAGCACGAGCTATGTTCTTGATATATGGCTTACACCTATAAATTGTCACGAAGTGCGACCTAAACCAAAATGCTATGACTTTGAAGGGACTGTGTATTGTGCAGAAACAAAGACGGGATATTTCCTTGTAAGAAGAAATGGTCGTGTATGGATAACGGGAAATTCCGGTAATATACTGCAGCCGCAGAATCTTCCTCAGAACCATCTGCCTGACCTTACGCTTGCAAGGGAGATTGTAAAAAGCGGTGATTTTGAACTTTTGGATATGATATTCGGTAATGTACCGAATGTGTTGTCCGAGCTTATACGCACGGTGCTTGTACCAAAACAAAACCACCGCTTTATAGTCGCAGACTTTTCAGCTATTGAGGCAAGAGTAGTGGCATGGCTTGCAGGAGAGACATGGGTGCTTGATGCATTTGAAAATGGTAGTGATATATACTGTGAAACGGCAAGCCGAATGTTCCGTGTGCCTGTTAAAAAGCATGGAGTGAACGGACACTTAAGGCAAAAAGGCAAGCAGTGTACTTTGAGCTGTTCTTACGGCGGTTCTGTAGGTGCGTTAAAGGCTATGGGAGCTATTGAAGCAGGAATGCGTGAGGAAGAATTAAAACCACTGGTAGAGGCGTGGCGTAACGCCAATCCGCATATTGTACAGTTATGGAATGAAGTCGGCAATGCTGCAAAGAAGGCTATAAAGGAGAAAACAACTGTTCCACTTGGAAAGATAACCTACATATACGAGCGAGGGATATTGTTTATACAGCTCCCAAGCGGAAGACGGCTGTCATATATAAAGCCTCGTATCGGCACTAACCGCTTTGGCGGTGAGAGTATTACATATATGGGTATAGGTGCATCAAAGAAGTGGGAGAGACTTGAAACCTTTGGTGGAAAGCTGGTAGAGAATATTGTTCAGGCAATAGCGAGAGATTTGCTTGCATTTGCAATGATGAACGTGACAAAAGCCGGATACGATATTGTGTTCACGGTGCATGACGAGATTATATGCGAAGTCCCTGAAGGACAAGGTTCGGTTGATGAGATGTGTAAGCTGATGTCTGTTAATCCGGAGTGGGCAGACGGACTGCCTCTTGCAGCTGATGGTTATGAGTGTGAGTATTACAGAAAGGACTGAAAAATGAAAAAGAAAATCATTTTAATAGCGGCTGTTATTGGGACAATATGCGAGATAGCAGCGGTTATATATACACGACATACACGTGAGATAATCGCATACGGAGGCGAGTATCTGGTGTTGCCGCTGTTCTTGGTAATGGCGGTTATAGTGATTGAGATAATAAATATTGGAGCTGAGATGAAGTTTATGAAAAACAGACTAACTGTGAGAACAAAATCGGGACAAGCCGTTCTTAACAAGGATGCTTTCCCGGAATATGCGGAGGAAACATTAATCCGTGAGGTTAATGCATTCGCACCGATAAAGACAGTGATAGAAAAGCTATGCGATTTTGAGGACAGATATGGAGGGGAAAGTGATGTATAGAAACGGTGAACATTACCCCGATCCGACATTTGATGAGGCATATGCAAATATACGCAGAGAGCAGCAAGAGCGTAACGGTGACAATTATATTCCGTGGGTATACATAGCATCTCCGTATCGTGGTGATGTCGAAACAAATACAAAGAATGCTTTGAAGTATTCGAGGTTTGTAGCAAGCAGGGACTGTGTGCCAATGTGCCCTCATATATACTTTACCCGATTCCTTGATGACAATAATGAAAAGGAGCGAAACAAGGGACTAAACCTTGCACTGCAAATGCTAAAACGTTGTAAGGAGATGTGGGTGTTCGGTGATGTGATATCTGAGGGTATGAAGAGCGAAATCCGAGTAGCGAAAAAACGAGGGATACCGATACGATATTTCACATCAGACTGCAAGGAGGTTAAGGGAGAATGAAAAATACTGGCTATATAAAATACAATAACGGAGGGATGAATAATGCGTGATTTAGCAATAGCATACGGAAATAGCAGAAGTGCTAAGCAATGGACTAATAAGACTATAAAGTTTGATGCCTTGAAGGAACGTTTGAAGGTAACCATACGAACACAGGAATCGGCAGAGGAGTATGCAAAATTCTCAAAGTCGCAGAGAGATGCAGCAAAAGACCATGGCGGTTTTGTGGCAGGTGCTTTGAGGGGAGGCAGACGAAAGATTGATGCAGTTGAAGTGCGTTCCATGATAGCTCTTGACGGTGATAGGATTGATACAGAGTTTCTTGAAAATTTTGAGAAGAATGCACCATATACGTCTGTGCTGTATACTACCCACAGCCATACTGCTGAAAATCCAAGAGCAAGGCTGCTGTTCCCGCTTACAAGAGATGTAGCACCGGAAGAGTATGTTGCAGTTGCAAGGTACATAGCACAAATGCTCGGTATTGACTATTTTGACGAGTGCTCGTATCAGCCGAATCAGTTGATGTACTGGCCAAGCACACCGTCAAACGGTGAGTTTGTATACAAGGAAACGGACGGTGAGTGGCTTAACCCTGACGATATTTTATTGGCACATCCTGAATGGACAGATCCTACAAGACTGCCCACATCATCAAGGGAGAGTAGAGCAAACACATTAGCACGACAAAAGGTGCAAGACCCGCTCGAAAAAAACGGGGTTGTAGGTCTGTTTAATAGAGCATATTATCCGATAACAAAGGCACTTTTGGGCTTTTTGTCGGATATATACGAGCCTACCGATAACGATAACCGCTGGCATCTTATAGAGTCAAGCTCTATGGCGGGGGTTGAAATCATCGAAGACAAATTCGTATACAGCCACCATGCGAAGGATGCTGCATACCTCAAGCTCTGCAATGCATTTGATATTGTGCGTATGCACCGTTTCGGTGACCTTGATGACAGGGCATCATTTCAGGAAATGTGCAATTTTGCACTGCGACAGGACGAGGTAAAGCTTTTAGCTGCGAGTGAAAGATTTGCAGCTGCAGAAACGGAGTTTGAGGACGAGGATTGGAAGAAAAAACTGCGTTACACATCAAAGGGCGCAATTCTTGAAAATTCGCTGTATAATGCAAAGCTTATCATGCAGAATGACCCGTATTTAAAAAGCATAGTGTTTAATCAGCTGGCTGATGGTCTGGAGATAAAAGGCGAAGTCCCGTGGCAGCATCCCGCTAAATTTTGGAGAGATGCCGATGATGCACAGCTCATTTGTTATGTAGATGACCATTACGGAACTTTGTCCCAAAGAAATTATGACATTGCTGTCACTAAGGTTACGGATGACAGAAGCTATCATCCGATAAAGCAGTATTTTGAAAGCTTACCGCCTTGGGACGGAATAGAGAGAGTTGACAGCCTGTTTATTGACTACCTCGGTGCAGATGACAATGAATATATTCGTGCAGTGTGTCGTAAAACACTGTGTGCCGCATATATGAGGGTATACAACCCCGGCATAAAATTTGATTATCTTCCTGTGTTTAATGGTGCGCAGGGCATCGGAAAATCTACTTTTATTGCCAAGCTCGGAATGGAGTGGTTTTCTGATAGTCTGACGCTTTCCGATATGAACGATAAAACTGCAGCCGAAAAACTGCAGGGCTATTGGATACACGAAATCGGTGAACTTGCCGGAATGAAGAAGGCTGACCTTGATAAGGTGAAAGCCTTTGTATCACGCTGCGATGATAAGTATCGTGCTTCTTTCGGAAAACGTGTAACGCCGCACCCAAGACAGTGCGTGTTTTTCGGGACTACCAACAGTGAAAACGGTTATCTTCGTGATATTACAGGCAATCGCAGATTTTGGAATGTGAAGGTCAACAAAGACAGCAAACATAAACCGTGGGAGATGACGAGTGAAATAGTCGGGCAGATATGGGCGGAGGTTGCTTTGTTAGCTAAAGCGGGTGAAAAGCTGTATCTTGAACCGGAGCTTGAAATATTTGCACAGGAAGAACAGCGTGAGGCTATGGAACAGGATGACCGTGAAGGCATTGTGCGTGATTATCTTGATATGTTGCTGCCTGATAACTGGAATGAGATGGATATATACAGCCGCAGAGATTATTTCCATGATCCGGATGACCCTACTCATGTAACAGGAACAGAGCAGCGCACAGAGGTATCAAACCTTGAAATTTGGTGTGAATGCTTTGGTAAGCCTAAAGAGGATATACAGCCGAAGGACAGCTATGCCATTGCCGCAATTATGAAAAGAATGAAAGCATGGCAAAAAACAGATGTACGAAAACGCACAGCATTGTATGGTCAGCAGAGAGTTTATATACGTAAAGTATGACAGAAAACTATGACAGGTTACAGATAATTGTCACACCATTTAAAGGATGTCACACAATTTTATGAAATCTATAATACAGAAAACAACTACATTTTGACGGGTTGCGACAGACAAGACAAGAATATTATATTAAATTAAATTATTATTATTAATATATTATGCGCGCGAAACACGTATATTCGCGCGTATAGGATTTTTTGGCACT
>CAYMCT010000019.1:0-12144 GCA_964389075.1 uncultured Lachnospiraceae bacterium | reverse complement strand
CCCGTCCGTTCTCTACGCTGAAATGAACGGTGTTATCTGCGTTATAAACAAAATTATTATCCTTATCAAGTGCCGTTACGTTTATGCATACAGCATCATTTTCGAACACTTCAGGCATACCTGATGTAATGTCGAGCTTGTTGGTTTCTGTACAGGTATAAACTGTATCAGATGCTGAATTATCTGTTGCACGTACTGTTACTTCGCCTGACTCGAAAACAGCGTCGAATATAGCTACATTTTCGCTGTCAACATTTTTTGTATCAATCAGCTTGCCGTTTATAAGAAGTTCAACCTCTTTACAGTTTGAGAATACGTGAAGCTTTACATTTTCGCCGTCTTTGTAGTTCCAGTGGGATACTATATGTACAAGCGGTTCATCTGTCCAGTATGATTTGTTGAGGTAGTAGGCCGATTTTCTGAACCCACAAGTATCCATAATACCGAACTGAGTCGAGATTGACGGATATGCAAACGGGGTAGGCTCGCCTCTGTAGTCAAAGCCTGTCCAGATGAAGTAGCCCAGGAAGTTCTCTCTTTCGTTTATCTGCTTCCAGCCGTCGCGGTACGAGTTGCCCCACGGCGCCCATTCGCTGTCAAACATATCAATAACATTCTTGGAATGGTTTGTTTCATAACAGCCACGTGTCATAAACGCACTGCAGTTCTCACTGCCTGTAACCGGCAGGTGCGGGAATGTGTTGTGGAACTCATCATACATATGTGTCTGGTAGTTAATACCTGTTATGTCGCAAGCATCATATGCACCCTCGGTAGAAAGCAAGCCGTTGTTGTTAGCGCCAAGTGTGAAGCGTGAGGTGTCATATTTTAATGCTTCGCTGCACATTCTCTGTGCAAGCTTTCTGCCTGAATATGTACCCTGAAGCGGTTCCTCATTATACATTGAATACATAATAACGCTCGGGTGGTTTCTGTCACGCTTTATCATATCACGAATCTGCTTAAGACCGTCAGTTTCAGCAGTGTTATACTGTCTGTTCTCGTCCATAACGAGAATGCCGTATTTATCGCACGCATCAAGAATTGCCTTTGACGGGTTACCGTGTGCGGCACGGTAAGCATTTGACCCCATCTCCTTGAGCAGCTTAATTCTGTATTCGTTAACGCTGTCAGGCACAGCCACGCCAACACCTGCGTGATCCTGATGGTTGCAGGTGCCTAAAAGCTTAACGTGTCTGCCGTTGAGGAAAAATCCTTTTTCGGCGTCTACTGCTATAGTTCTGAATCCGGTATTTACTGTTTCAGTGTCAGTAACCACACCGTTGCATTTTAGAACTGCTTCGGCTTTGTAGAGAACGGGGGAGTCGATATCCCATAAATCCGGACTGTAGGTGAGAAAATCAATCTCACAGTCGGCAGTACAGCCACGGTTTGCACTGACACTGCCGTTTCCCTTGCCTACAACATTGCCGTCTGTATCAAGAAGGCGTACTTCTATTTCGCAGTCGGCAGTTGTTACATCAAGGTTCTCAACTGTTATGTGGCATAATACATTCCAGGTTGATGCGTCAAGCTTTTTAGGTTCAATAAATATTCCGTTATGATCAAAATGCACAAGGTTCTTTTTGTAAAGATTAACTGAGCGGTATATTCCTGCGCCTTCGTACCACCAGCCCTCAATTAAGTCACCGTTCACCGATACAACAAGGTCATTTACGCTTTCGCCGTACAATGCCATATCTGTGGCGTCGACAACGAACGAATTGTATCCGCTGAAGTTTCTGCCTATAACCGAGCCGTTAAGATAAACAACACATTCGCCGGTTACACCTTCAAACTCGATAAGTATCTGCTTGCTGCGGTCGCTTTCGTCAAGCTTAAACCGTTTTGAATACCAAGCCTTGCCACGCTTTTTGTAGCCTGTGGCAGGACCGTATTTTTCATCAATTTCATTTGCTACAGCATAGTCGTGAGGCAAGTCAACCATAGTCCAGTCACTTTTATCGTAATCAGGACTTGCCGCACCTATTGCGCCGCCTGCTTTGGCAGCCATATACGTCTGGGTATGGGAGTTCACAAACGGAACCGGAATATCACCGTTGTGAAATCTCCACTTTTTGTTAAGACTGTACTTTGCCATACTTTTTCTCCTTATATGAATTTAAATTCTGTTACATCAAATAATCCGCTGTCTGTAATACGGATTTCCGGTATTACCGGCAGGGGCAGGAACGCAAGCGATAGTAAGGGGTCAACATCTTTTGTAACTCCAAGTCTGTATGCTTCCTTTAAAATTCTGTTGTGTATATCCGTAACCTCTGTTGCATCCTTGTTAGTCATAAGTCCTGCAATTTCAAGCTCAAGGAACTCCTTTACCTCGCCGTTAGATGCAAGACATATTCCGCCGCTTGTACCGAGCGTGTTTACGGCAAGTGCCATATCACTGTCGTTATCGCCGATAACAATTACATTGTGTGAATCATGTCCGATAGATGCGGCAATCGCACCGCTGCATATGCCGTAGTTTGTAACATATCCTATTGCCTTATTACCTGTGTTTTTATGACGTTCAATTACGCATACCTTTGAAAGCTTATCGTCAAATTTTGCATTAACACGTTTTGTAATTATAGCATCGGGTATAAGCTCTATTGCGGGAAATTCACAAGCTCTTTCGTGTGCGAAAAACTCTGCTGATATTTTTGGCAGATGCACTGTGTCTGTAACTGTGCCTGCATCGGTATTAATGCTGTTTCGATGTAACATTCTGCCGTTTTCTGCAACCTTTATACCGTTTTTGTATACTGCTTCAATATTCATATCCGAAAGGTTATCAGCAATAACTATATCTGCTTTATAGCCGGGTGCGATAGCACCTGTGTTTTTTATTCCGTAACATCTTGCAGCGTTCAGGCTGGCAATACATATAGCCATAATCGGCTCCACACCTGCGGCAATAGCTTTCTTTATCATATAATCAACACTGCCGTGTTCTGTGATTTCACCTATGAATCTGTCGTCGGTACAGAAGGTACATCTGTGGAAGTTAAAGTTGTTAATTCCGCCTGCCAAACGGGCAAGGTCCTTCGAAAGTGTACCCTCACGGATTGATATATACATACCCTTGCCGAGCTTTTCGAGCATTTCGTCTACTGAGCCACATTCATGGTCGGTTTTAATTCCGGCACAAAGGTACGCATCAAGCTCCTTTCCGCTGAGCATAGGTGCGTGACCGTCTATGTTATCACCGATAAGCTTGCCAAGTGTTTCGTCATCGCAGGCAAGCACACCCGGATAGTTCATCATTTCGCCTATACCGAAAAAAACATCGGCAAGCTCTTGTGTGTCCTGTGCTGTCAGGACTGCACCCGAATTTTCAAACGGTGCTGCGGGCACGCATGACGGGAGCATATATTTAATATCCAAGGGAAGACCGACAGCTGACTGTTTCATAAACTCAAGTCCGCTGCGTCCGCAAACGTTTGTAATTTCGTGCGGATCGGCAATTACGGTGGTTACGCCGTGCGGCACAACTGCATTTGCATATTGCGGCGGAGTAACCATTGATGATTCTATATGTACGTGCGAGTCGATGAATCCCGGCAGAATATATTTGCCGGAGGCATCAACCGCAGTATCATAATCATATTCTCCGACACCGCAGATGCAGCCGTCTTTAACAAGAACGTCCTGCTTTGAAAATTCGCCTGTGAACACGTTTGCAACCAGTCCGTTTTTTATAACAAAATCTGCTGTCACGTTTCCGAGTGCAGCATTAATCAGATTTTTCTTTGACATACAGTTCTCCTTAGTTATAGCGTCTTATTCCGTGATTGGGGTTAAAAATACTTTTCCAGAATTCGGGGGCGAGGAGCATAAGCATAGGGAAGAGCTCAAGTCTGCCCGCAAGCATATCGAAGGTCATAACAGCCTTTGAAAGCGGTGAGAATGCTGAAAAGCTCTCGGTTGGTCCCGCTCCGCCAAGTCCCGGACCGATATTGTTCAGTGTTGCCGCAACTGCGGTGAAATGAGTTGTAAAGTCGAAGTTGTCAAGAGATACTATCAGTACAGACAGAATAAAGATGAACATATACGCAACAAAAAATACATTGGTTGCCCGTATAGTGTTATGCTCAACAACCTTATCCTCGTTCTTTATCAGCACAACTCTTTTCGGATGAAAGAACAGTGTTACTTCTTTTTTTATTGTTTTAAACAGCATAGTAATACGTGAAACTTTCATTCCTCCGCCCGTACTTCCTGCACAGGCACCGATAAACATAAGGATAATAAGAACGGTGTGTGCAAGCTGAGGCCATGCTATATCATAATCAAGCGTTGAAAAACCTGTAGTGGTTATGATTGACGATACCTGAAAGAAGGCATGACGTATATTATCGGCAAGCGGCATATCGGGAAGTGTGTTATAGCCTATTACCGATACAACAATAATCGTGGTTGCCGCTAATATAATCAATAAGTAGTTTCTTACTTCCTCGAATGAAAATGCCTGTCTGAATCTGCGCATTATAATGAGGAAATAGAAACTGAAATTTATACCGAAAAGCATCATAAATATGCCAACAACCCATTGAATATACGGTGAATAGCTTGCTATGCTGTCGCTTTTTATTCCGAATCCGCCGGTGCCGGCAGTGCCGAATGATGTCAGGATTGAGTCAAACACAGGCATTTTTCCGCATATGAGAAATACGAACTGTAAAAGAGTGAGTGCGAAATAGATTGCATAAAGTGCAAACGCTGTCTGTCTTACCTTGGGCAAAAGTTTGTCAACCGAAGGACCCGGGCTTTCTGCACGCATTATGTTCATATGTGTACCACCTGTCATCGGCACAAGTGCAAGAAGAAACACCAATACACCCATTCCGCCTATCCAGTGCGTAAAGCTGCGCCAGAACAGCGAAGCGTGAGACAGCGCTTCTACGTTATCAAGAATGCTCGCACCGGTCGTGGTAAATCCCGATACGGTTTCAAAAAGAGCATCGTGAAAGGCGGGTATTTCACCGGTAAGCATAAACGGAATACATCCGAAAATACTCATCAGCAACCACGAAAGCGAAGTAACGGCAAAGCCTTCACGAGCATAGAATGTCATATTTTTAGGCTTTTTAAAAACTATAGCTGTACCGATAACAATACATACTGCGGCGGTTATAAGGAAAGCCAGACCTTCACTTTCACCGTATATAAGTGATACCAAAACAGGCATAAGCATAAAAATACCTTCGATATTGAGTATCCAACCCAATACATATAAAACTGCTTTCAGATTCACAGATAACAACTTCCTTTCCTGAATCAGGCAAATATATCGCTTATATTATCAAAGCCCGAATGTGTAGTCACTATAATTACTGCATCGTTATCCTTGAAGCTGTCGCTGCCGCATGGGATAAACGATTTTCCGTTGCGGATTATAGACGCGATAAGAAGATTGTTCTTGAGCTTCATATCCTTTATGAGAATATTTGTGAACTTGCTTCCGGGTGCGATTTTAAACTCTATTGCTTCAACTCTGTCCTCAAACATTCTGTAGAGTGTTTCTATATTGCTGCCCAGCGAGTTTTTAAGCGCTCTCACATATGTTCTTATAATTTCCGCAGTGATATATCTCGGATGTACCACTGAGCCGAGCTCAAGCTCATTAATTACGTTGGCAAAGTTTATGTGATTAACCTTTGTAACAGCTTTTATGTTTGGCGCAACGCGCATTGCGTACAGCGACATCAGAACATTTGCCTCGTCAAGTCCTGTAAGCGGAATTATAGCGCCGGTTGATTCGATGTTTTCTTCGGTTAGCAGACTTTCGTCGGTGCCGTCACCGTTGACGATAATTACATCGTCAGGCAGGAGTTCGGAAAGCTTTTGGCACTTGTTGAAATCGTTCTCAATCAGCTTTACTTCAATTCCTGACTGTACAAGGTATTTTGTGAGGTAAAACGATATTTTGCCGCCACCTATAATCATTGCCGAGTTGACACGTCTTGTGCCGAGCCCGATTTTCCTGAAGAACTTATACGCATTTACCGGCGAGGAAATAAACGAAATAATATCGCCCTCGCATAAGCGCACAGAACCGTTAGGTATAATAAGCTCATTGCCACGCTCAATTACGCATACAAGAACCTCAAAACCGTGCTTGCTTTGGAAATCCATAAGCTGCATACCGTCAAGAATGCAGCCTGAAGGTATTTTGAACTTTATCATATCTACACTGCCCTTGGCAAATGCGTTGACAGATATTGCCGACGGGAAGTGGAGTATTCTGTTGATTTCCCTGGCGGTTTCGAGCTCAGGATTGATTATGACTGATAAACCGAGCTTGTCACGGAAATAACTGAACTCATTGGTGTAATCGGGTGTGCGGACACGTGCTATTGTAGCGCAGTCGTGTGCTTTTTTTGCAAGCGTACAGCAAAGCAGATTAAGCTCATCCGAATCAGTTACCGCAATAACAAGGTCGGCAGTTTCAACGCCGGCTTCAATGAGCGTGCTGTAGCTTGAACCATTGCCTGTTATTCCCATAATATCGTATGTTGTTGATATCTTATTCACAATCTCGTAGTTTTTATCTATAAGAGTAATATCATTACCTTCAGCACTCAGCTTTTCTGTCAGTGCAGTGCCTACTTTTCCGGCACCTACTATTATTATTTTCAAAGCCTTTTCGGGCGAAGATATAAAATTCTTTAATATTGACATAACCATACCCTCCTGATACTATATTATAGCACATATATTCCGAAAAAACAATACTAAAAACCGGCTTATAAGTCTTGCATTTATTCCGTTTTTTTTAAATGTATTGTAAAAAATTGTTTAAACTTTTGATTTTGTGGTATATATATAGTAAGGAAACTAAAACGCAAGCGAAAGGAACAGTTCTCTTGTGTATAATAAGACAGGGGGATAAGACAGAGGGACGGTTCGTAAGACAGAGGGACGGTTCTGTTGTCCTAAAAGAGAGAACGCTATAAGACAATAGAACCGTCCCCTTGTCCTTTTCCTTGGTGGCAGTCAAGAAATATAAGCATTAACAATTATTATGTTGATTTGGAAATCCTATCAACGATTATCGGTCAATCATATGTTGGTACTAATCATTCACTAACAGGTACGGGAACGCCACTATATAGGCATTCTATGGAATCGGTTATAGCTGGATTGTAAGGCGGTGTGTATTTGTGATTTGGAAGAAATCTCTATTTTTAGCTATGGTTATAATATTGACGGTAAGTTTGCTTGTGTGTACAGTGATGGTTTTTATAGGATTTGGAGGATTAAATTTTCTGCCAAGCAAAACATTTGGTTCAACGCCAGAAATACAATATGCGGAGTTCCCATTTAAGTTAGTGTATAAAATTAACGAAGATACATTAGTGGTTGAAGATGTCTTAATTGGTGAATTTGTAAGAAACAAATATAATATTGGGCTTGGCAAAGCAGAGCGGATATGGAGGGCACGACTTGGAAGTGGAAAAGGACATATTTCCTTGTATTTGGATAATGAGAAAGAAATTTTTTATCAACCAACGAAAGACCCCAATATTATAGGAACTTTTATGGGTGAAGATACTGTTTTGAGTGTTGAACGGCTTATGAGGTATCCTATTACTCTTTATATAAGAGAAGGGAAAAACGAACGTTTTACTTCTATTGAAGAACTAAAAAATACCTATAATATTCAACTGATAAATTGGGAAATTGCACCGCCAATAGAAAACAAATTTGAATAACGAAACAACTAAGACAGGGGTAAGACAGGGGGACGGTTCTGTTGTCCTTTGGTTTATGAAAGGAGATAAAATTTTGAAAAGAAGAACATGGTTAATATTTATAGTGTTATCAATATTTTCTGTAATGCTTTTTGTCGGCAGAATAATAGTTTATCGACATAATAAATTACAAGAAGACAAAAACAAAGTAGAAGAATATCTTAATAATAAATATTCTGAAAAAATAGCAATAGAAAAAATCAGTAATATGGAAACGATTATAGCTCAATGCTATCCTGAAAATAATCCGAATATAAGTTTTCAAGTTGTATACTGGAACAATCAGCATTACAGTGAGTTTCGTGATTCTTATTTACAAACAAGTCTTGAACATGAAACAAAAAACTTAATAAAAAAAATATTAAAGAATTATGATATTTCAGCAGAGTATATTGATGTAGATTTGTTTGAAGAAACTCCTTATAGTCGTTCATCTGAGTTATATGAATTTTATCAAATAAATAACCGTCCATTATCGTGGAGTGACAAGGAGTGTTCACAGATTATTTCAAAAATTACAATGAACGTCAATAATCATACAATTGATCAAAATATATATAATGATATTGTAAAAGAATTAGAGCTTTCAAATATGCGTTGGAAAGAATTCAAAATCAAGGGAGAGTAGTTGGGGACGGAAGACAAGGGGACGGTTCTGGGAAGACAAGGGGACGGTTCTGTTGTCCTGTCTTAGCCTTTAAAAACCGGTTCAAAATGAACCGGTTTTTGCATTATTCGTCCTTTACCAGAAAGCCGAGTGTATTCAAAACATTTTCAATTTTATCAAGTGTTTCTGTGTCGGGCGCTGTCACAGTGTGATAATGATATTCACTTGTTACGTTTTTGAGCGGGCTCGAACGTCCGTTTTCAAGGCTTATCATATATTCGTCAACGTCCTGTAGGGTTGCCATTTGTAGTGGTGCTTCTATTTTGCCGTATATTTTATGCCATACGAATACGTTTTTTGTCGCACCGCCGGCGGTTACGATTGCTTCAAGCTCTTTTCTGATTTCGTTATCGTGATGTACAACCTTATATACACGTTCCGGGTCGGGCGTGCGGCGCAGCACGTATCCTCTCGTTGTGGCGATTATGTCAATGCCTCGTTCTTTCAGCACAGCAATGTCTTTTACTATTATCTGACGGCTCACACCAAACTCCTTTGAAAGCGTACCTCCTGATACCGGCTCAGAGCTTTGCATAATTCGTTCCTTAATCCCGTTTAATCTTTCATCAGCCCTCATTTTGTACCTCCGGTCATACAGCGTGAAGATTTTTCAGCGACAGGTCAAGTATCGGTGCACTATGGGTGAGAGCGCCGCTTGAAATATAGTCTACACCAAGATCGGCAAGCACAGCAACATTATCCTTTGTCACGTTTCCGCTGCATTCCGTCTCGGCTTTGCCGTCTATTAACACTATTGCAGCTTTCATCATCTCATATGTCATATTATCGAGCATTATTATATCGGCACCTGCTTCAACTGCTTCCTTAACCATATTGAGAGTTTCTGTTTCTACCTCGATTTTTCTTACAAACGGAGCATATTCCTTAGCCATTTTGACGGCGTTTGTTATACCTCCTGCCGCACTTATATGGTTGTCTTTCAGGAGAATGCCGTCGGAAAGGTTATAACGGTGGTTTGAGCCGCCGCCGACCTTTACTGAGTATTTTTCAAATATCCTCATATTGGGAGTAGTTTTTCTTGTATCCAAAAGTGTGGTTTTTGTACCCTCAAGAAGCTTTGCTATTGAATTTGTATATGTAGCAATGCCGCTCATTCTCTGTAAAAAGTTCAGAGCGGTTCGTTCGCCTGACAAAAGAACACGCATATCGCCTGTTACGGTGCCTATTATTTCGCCGTTTCGAACTTCTTCGCCGTCCTTTTTGTTCATTATGAACTGTGTGTCAGGGTCAAGCAGTGTAAACACACGACTGAAAACGTCAAGTCCTGCAATAATTCCGTCCTCCTTACAAATCAGGTCTACTGTTCCTTTGCAGTATTCACGCATAACTGAGTTGGTTGTAACGTCCTCACTTGAAATGTCCTCACGTAAAGCGCTTAAAATAAGCTCGTCTGCATTCATTAGCATAGTAATATTATTCATGGCTGTGTTTTATCCTTTCTATTTCGTTTCTTACTGTATCTGCGTAATCCTTATCACAGTTTCTGTATTTTTCCAAATCAATATCGGGTAATATTATATCATATTTATCATAGTTGTCAATAATATCCTTTGCGGCACGCTTTGCGAACACAAGCGATTCCAAAAGTGAATTGCTTGCGAGTCGATTCCTGCCGTGTACGCCGTTGCAGGCGGTTTCGCCGGCGGCATACAGATTGTCCATTGATGTTTTTGCGTTTCTATCAACCTTTATTCCGCCCATAAAATAGTGCTGTGCGGGAACAATGGGTATGCAATCCTTCGTTATGTCGTAGCCTTCTTCAAGGCACCGTTCGTAAATGTTGGGGAAGTGAGAGAGGATTGTGTCTTTACCTATGGGCTTCATTGAAAGCCACACGTGCGGCTTGTCATCCTTTTCCATCTCCCTGAATATTGCCTCAGATACAACGTCACGTGGCAGAAGCTCGTCTACAAACCGCTCCATATGTGAGTTCAGAATTACTGCTCCCTCGCCACGTGCTGATTCTGAAATAAGGAATCTTCTGCCTTTCTTCTCTGAATAAAGTGTGGTAGGGTGTATCTGTACATAATCAAGGTTTTCAAGCTCAATGTTATGCTTCATTGCGATTGCAACCGCATCTGCCGTAAGCTGCGGATAGTTCGTGCTGTGGCTGTACAGACCTCCTATGCCGCCGGTAGCAAATACGGTGAACCTTGCAGCTATCAATATCATTTCGCCGTCAGGCTTTACGGCAATAATTCCGGTACAACGGTTGGCTTCTTCTGTAATATCAACCATTTTGCAGTGCTCAATGATTTTTATGTTTTTACGTTTCTGTACTGCTTTTAAAAGCTTTGATGTGATTTCCTTACCGGTTTCATCCTTATGGAAGCAAATGCGTGGGTGAGTGTGAGCGCCTTCTTTGGTGAATTTAAGCGTGCCGTCGGGGTTCTTTTCGAAATCGACTCCGAAATCAATCAGGTCGGATATAACCGCCTGTGATGAACGCAGCATTATATCAACCGATTCCTTTTTGTTTTCGTAATGACCTGCACGCATTGTATCTTCGAAATATGTATCATAATCAGAATCGTCGCGGAGCATACATATTCCGCCTTGTGCGAGGAATGAGTCGTTTTCGTCAGCTGCCGTTTTGCATATCAGCAGTATGTTCTTATCATCGGGCAGGTTCAATGCACAGTACAGACCTGCAACTCCTGTTCCGACAATGACTATATCAGTTGTGATTTCCATCGGTTCTCCTTTTATCGGGCAAGCTCCAGCATACGGTTAAGAGGTTTTTCTGCTGCAGCACGCACGTCTTCGCTGATGAATATTTCGTTTTCTTCTGTTTTAAGTACATTAAGAATTGCTTTCGGTGTATTGAGCTTCATATCCCTGCACACACACCTTGAGCCTGCATAGTAGAATTTTTTGTCGGGATTTTTCTTTTTCAACTCGTAGTCAATTCCGATTTCGGTACAGATTATAAATTCTGTTTTATCGGATTTTGAAACGTAATCTATAATACCTGCAGTTGAGCCGATATAATCAGAATGAGCGAGTATGGCTTCTCGGCTTTCGGGGTGTGAGCATACAACTGCGTCGGGGTGCTTTTTTATGCATTCCAGAAGCACGGTTTCGTCAAAATCGTTGTGCACAGGACAGTAACCATCGTTATATATAAACGTCTTGTTTGTAACGGTTTTAGCTATGTGTTTTGCTAAATTCCGGTCAGGGATAAAGAATATGTGGCTGTTTGGCAGTGTTTCAACAATTCTCTGTGCATTAGCTGAGGTCACGCAAACATCGCTCGCACATTTAAGCTCTGCGGAAGAATTTATATAGCACACAACCGCTGCGTCGGGATACTTTTTCCGTACCTCTGCAATTTTTTCGGCAGACGCCATATGTGCCATAGGGCAGTCAGCATTAATATCGGGCATAAGCACTTTTTTATCGGGGTTTAGTATTTTTGCACTTTCACCCATAAATCTGACTCCGGCAAATACAATTATATCAGCATCGGTAGTCTTTGCCACTTTTGCGAGGTAGAACGAATCGCCCACATAGTCGGCTATTGCCTGAACCTCGGGTGTACAGTAATAATGTGCCATAATTATGGCGTTTTTTTCAGTCTTCAGTGCTTTTATTTCATCAGTATAATCGGTCATTGCACGTTCTCCTTGGTTATGTATTATCAGTTAGCCGTTTGTAAAAGTCTGAAAAGCCAGATTTCAAGCGGCTTTTTTCATTAAA
>CAYMCT010000018.1:0-12622 GCA_964389075.1 uncultured Lachnospiraceae bacterium | reverse complement strand
ATGCAAGGACTGCTATAACTGTAATCATCAATATTTTTTTCATAAAAACCTCCGTTCTGTGACCGGATTCCCGGTACAAATCAAAACATTTTGTCGTCTGTTGGTTCCGTTTGGATATATTTCATATATAATACAATAAAATACAGATTTTGTCAAGTTAAATTTTACCAGTTAATGCTTCAGAAGATGTTTTCAAAACAAAGTCTGAGGTTTTTGGGGAGATGCTCAAGCTGGTACAACAGCACATACGCTTTAGCGATTGCATCATATTTTTGTTCGCCCTCCGTATAACTTCTCAGCTCGGCTATGTTCTGTTCTATTATATCGATTTCGTCGTGGTTGCCGAGCGAGGCAAAAAACGGTTCTATGTCGCAGATTCTGCTTTCAAGCTCATCTATGGAGTTTTTTGCAGCTTTAAAGTCATCTTTATGAAGCTGTGTTATGAGTGTGTTGTTGCATTCGATAAGCGCCTCAGCGGAAGTTTTCAGCCTGCACATATGAAGTATACTGCCTGTTACAAGCAGAATTGCAAGAAAAATAGTAAATATAAAGCTTTTCATTTGCGGCTCCGTTTCTTTGCGGAAAGCTTAAGCTGTATATATAGCTCACCCTCGGCATCAACCGACGCTATAAACACATCAGAAACTTTTTTCGCACCGTGCTTTTTTATTTCCTTATTAAGCTCATCGAGCGTCATACCGCTGCGCATAAGCTCTGTTTTATTAATTACTCCGTCTGAAATAACCGTGCAGGGAAGTCCCTCGTGACGTACATTTTTAAGCTGCATATCCTCTACTGTAACGCCTCTTGCATTATCGCGCGGGATTACAGACAGCTTTCCGCTTGTTTCTATAATCGCAACCTCTACATCTGAAATGTCGTAGCAGTTGTTAAGTCGCAGCTCCTCTAAAAGGTCGTCAATATTGAATCGCAGCCGTTCAAGCTCTTTTTCGTTTATCACACCGTCGTATATGATAATAGACGGCTCCCCAAGCATAAATTTGCGTATATGCTTGCTTTTCAGGCTTAAAAATGATGTTATAACCTCGGCAATGATGAGCGTAAGTACGGGAATTATACCTGATAACAAGGATATGTTTACTGATTCCATCGGGATTGTGGCGAGGTCGGAAATCATTATCGCAACTACCAGCTCTGATGGCTGCAGTTCGCCTATCTGGCGCTTGCCCATTATGCGCAACGATACTATAACCGAAAAATATAAAAGCAATGTTCGTATAACAATAATTATCATAATAATACACCCTTTAACAGTATCTGTGCTTTTCTTTTAATTATTCATAACAAAAATTGCTCAAATAGCACAAAAACAAGGTGGAATTTGAAAAATATTGAAATTAAATGTTGCCTTTGTACTGTGTTTGTGATATAATATTTTGTATTAGTAAAAAAACAGGAGGTTTTTTTAAATGACTAAAGAAATTTATATGATGATTTCAATCGTGGTATATCTTATAGGTATGCTGTGGATTGGTTTACAGTGTTCAAAGCAGAACAAGAATACTGACGATTTCTATCTTGGCGGGCGTAAGCTTGGTCCGTTCGTAACAGCGATGAGTGCAGAGGCTTCGGATATGAGCAGCTGGCTCCTTATGGGACTTCCGGGACTTGCGTATCTTACAGGTATTGCAGACGCTACCTGGACAGCTATAGGTCTTGCAGTAGGTACATATCTTAACTGGCTCATAGTTGCAAAGAGAATAAGACACTATTCTCAGGCGTGTGACGCAACAACTATTCCGGCGTTTTTCTCAAACAGATTCAGAGACAGATCCAAGCTTTTGAGTGTTATATCGGCAATTATGATTATAGTATTCTTTGTGCCGTATACAGCTTCAGGCTTTGTTGCCTGCGGAAAGCTGTTCAGTACGCTTTTTAATATGAACTACACTGTAGCAATGATTATATGTGCGATAGTAATAGTTTTCTATACAGCAACAGGTGGATTCCTTGCAGCAAGTACAACTGACTTTATACAGAGTATTGTTATGACGGTTGCACTCGTAGGTGTTCTTGTCTTCGGAATTTCAAACGCCGGCGGCTTTGATGCTGTTATAGACAATGCAAAGTCACTTCCGGGCTATTTCAGCTTAACTGAAACCTTTGTCCCGAGCGGATTTTTGCAGGGTGAATCAGCACCTTACGGTACTCTTAAAATCTGTTCAATGCTTGCATGGGGTCTTGGCTATTTCGGTATGCCGCATATTCTTTTGAGATTTATGGCTATTGAGGATGCTGACAAGCTTAAACTTTCAAGACGTGTAGCATCAGTATGGGTTGTTATCTCACTTGCTGTGGCTGTGTTCATCGGTATAATCGGTCTCGGCGTTTCTGTGAAGGGAATTATGCCTGAGCTTATTAACACGGCTAACCCGACAAGTTCATCGGTAGCAGAGAGTATAATTGTTGAATTTGCCAAGCTCATAAGCGAGCACGGCGTGATTGCGGCGCTTGCAGCGGGTATAGTTCTTGCAGGAATACTTGCGGCTACAATGTCAACTGCCGATTCACAGCTCCTTGCTGCATCTTCATCAGTTTCACAGAACATAGTAAAAGAAAAGCTTTGCCCGAATATATCGGAAAAGAACACAATGCTCGTTGCAAGATTAACTCTTATAGGTGTTTCTGTTGTCGGTATGTTCCTTGCGGCCGATCCGAACAGTAACGTATTTAACATTGTATCATTTGCATGGGCAGGCTTCGGTGCTGCATTCGGACCGGTAATTCTCTTCTCATTATTCTGGAAGAGAACAACAAAATGGGGTGCATTTGCCGGTATGGTAGTAGGCGGTGTTATGGTATTTGTATGGAAATACATAATAGCTAACCTTGGTGGAGTATTCGCTATATATGAGCTTCTCCCGGCGTTTGTTGCAGCTTGTATTGCAATCCTGGTTGTAAGCCTTGCTACTAAGGCTCCTGAGCAGGAAATTCTCGACGAGTTCGAGGCTGTAAAGGCTATGAAATAATCAATTTGTGAGCGGAGCATTAATATGTTCCGCTTTTTTTGCTTTATAGGAAATTGCTCATTTCCTATAAAGCAAAAAAAGATTAAATGCCCGTGCGAAATTTTCCTCACCTTGTTCGGAAATGCACATGGGCGTGACCAAAGCGTTATCCTCCTATGCCCGCCGCAAGGCATTTTTTTACCTTTACGTCGAATCTGATTTGGGAAGATTAATCGTTGATTTACATTTAAAAGGGATTTATAATATAAACCAATCCTGTTGGAAGAATGAACACTACAGATAAAAGCATTCAAAGTCGGGAATATATTGATAAAATCTGATACAATGTTTCAAGAAAGGAAGTGAGGTAATGGATTGGATAAATGGAATTCAAAAAGCTGTTGATTACATAGAAGAGCATTTAACTGAGGAAATTAGTTATGAAGAAATTGCCAAACAAAGCTTTTCTTCAAGTTTCCATTTTCAAAGGGTATTCAGTATTCTTTGTGGATATACTCTCGGAGAATATATCAGAAGTCGTCGGTTGACTTTGGCAGGAAACGAGTTGTCGTTCGGTGATAGGAAAGTAATAGATGTAGCTTTAAAATACGGCTATGAAAACCCGGACAGTTTTTCAAGAGCATTTGCGAAATTTCATGGGATTACTCCGTCAGAAGTATCAAAACAAAACGTGACTTTAAAATCTTTTCTTCCTTTAAAAATTAAAGTTTCATTGGAAGGTGGAGAAGTTATGAACTACAGAATAGAAGAAAAGCCGGAGATAATTTTAGTTGGGTATAAACAACGATTTTCTGGTGTTCCTTTTGGTGAGCAGCGTGCAAGACAGGAAGAACAATTATTTACAACCAGCCGTGCTAAACAATGGTTATTGAGAGGTGCATCATCTGATTATCATACAGACTATTGTGTGGTTAAAAATATAGATGATAGCGGATATGATTTTTATATTGCAAACGAATTGAATGACTGGACAAGAGCAAATCTTTATAATCAGGAAGTGACGGGTGTGGATTTTATAAGCATTTTAGGATTTGAAGAAATTATTATTCCTAAACATAAGTATGTGGTATTTGAAACACAGCGGAGCAGTCAACCGATTGAAGAGTATATAGATATTCGTCAAAATCTGGTTGCTGACTGGTTGCCTGAATTAGGATATCAATTTGCAGATGCACCTGAGCTTGCATTGCTTCATTGGCGACCGTCAACTGATAAAAATAACCGATTTGTAGAAATCTGGATACCGATTTTAAAATCAAAGTGATTTTAAAATCCATTTATCTCTGTTTTGCCAAAGTCAAAAATCCTGCCGGTTTTAGGCAGGATTTTCATATTATTTAGTTAATCTTTTCATTATTATTTTATATCCTCAACCACTGTCGTGGGTGGTATCAATAATTCTTCCGGGTTTTCTAAAAGCTTTTTTAATTTCTTGAATGCTGTTGCATAATAATGCCCGTCACATATTCTTTCATCACAGGTAACAGTGAAATCTATTACTCTTTTCTTGGCAGTTTCTCCGTCTTTGTTCACTACATATTCTGTGCGTTTTGATCCCATTGCAATAAAAATGGGAAGATTACCGAAATCATAAAGGTGATGATATATCGGCGCTATACCGAGCGAACCCATATTAGTTATAAACATTGAACCGTGGAACGGACTGGCGTCTCTGATAAAACGAGGTAATAAACCAAAATAGTCAAGAATTTTTAGAATCCATATTGTAAATTTCAGAAATATGCCGGGAATGTATGTAAGCAATCTTGCAACAGCGTCCATGCTGTTCTGATCACCGTCCTGCTTGTTTTCACTGACAGCAGTATGAAGCTTATCATAGATAGTGAACAAGGTATCATAAGGTGTTCCGGAAAGCTGTACCACTGTTTCGTCTGCATTTAATTTCATTTCTTTTTTTATGGTCAAACATATTTCAATATTGTTGCGGGCATAAAGTCTCTGACCTCTGACAAAACGGTTAATGCCCGGATATTGGGAAACAACACGTGTATATGCAGCCAAAAAAATGTGCATCATCCCGAGATTTTTCATTTTACCGGCTCTTTGTTCACGTATGAACTGTTCACATTTTGTAATATCTGCCGTGGCTTTGAACAAGTTTGATGCGCCTGCCCGTGAAGGCATAATATACCGTGCAACGGCATCCATTGGATTGCCGCTTTTAATCCTTCGTCCTTCTTTTACGTTCATAATAACCCCCTATTGTATATGAATATATTTATTTTAACATATTTTTCGACAAAATACAAGGGAAATTACCATATATTATTATGGCAAACAGAGTATGAAATGAAAATTAATGGTAACTTCTTGTCTTTGGTGTATAAATGTGATATAATGAGTTTGCAAAGCAAACTCATTGAATTGCCTTCGGCATGAATTCATCAAAGCTGAATTTAGCTACTCAAAATGTGTTATTTAGCTGATAAGTTAACAAACATACTTGATTTTTTTGTGATAATATGAAAAATAAAAGAACAGGAGACCAACTATGGATTTTGAAATAATTGATTTTCACACACATCCGTTTATGGATGATAAAAATAATATATGCTCTCATACAAGGTATTGTAATATGAGTACAGATAATACGGTTGAGGTATTTAAGGAGCTTGGGGTTTCTAAAATTTGCGGCTCCGTAATAGGCGGCGGAGGAGACTGTGATAATTATTGGAAAAAAATAAAAGCAAATAATGATGAAGCCTTGAAGCTACGTGATTACTACGGGGATTTTTATGTTCCGGGCTTTCATGTGCATCCTGATTATGTTGAGGAATCCATTAATGAAATTCAACGTATGCACGCTGAGGGTGTAAATTTAATCGGTGAGCTTGTTCCGTATGCTGATGGCTGGACGGATTATTCCTGTAATGCTTTTTCTGAAATTCTTGATGAAGCCGGTAAATATAATATGATTGTCAGCTTTCATTCCATGGGTGAAGATGAAATGGACAAAATGGTACAAAAACACAAGGATATAATCTTTGTTGCGGCTCATCCGGGAGAGTATAATGAGTTTATGCGTCATTTAAAGCGTATGAAGATGAGTGAAAATTATTATCTTGATTTATCCGGCTACGGTATTTTCAGATACGGGATGTTAAGACACGGTATTGACGAGGTGGGTGCTGACCGATTTGTATTCGGCTCTGATTATCCTACCTGCAATCCGGGTATGTATCTTGGTGGTGTTTTGCTTGACAATTTGATAACAGACACTGAAAAAGAAAAAATTTTTTCACTTAATGCAAAACGATTGTTAAAGCTATAAGAGGTACAGTATGATAAACGGAAAATACAGACATTACAAGGGAAATGTATATGAGGTTGTAGGTATCGCAAAACATTCTGAAACACTTGAGGAAATGGTGGTATATAAAGCATTGTATGGTGACGGAGAATTATGGGTGCGTCCTATTCATATGTGGAATGAAGAAGTTTTGGTGAACGGCAAAACAGTACGACGTTTTGAAAAGATTGAATAAAGGCCGGTGAATTTTATGAAAAAAATATTTATTGGTTTAACGGCAATTGCCGTGAATCTGTTGCTTATTTCGGGTTGTGCATTACTTGTTCCGGATAGTAATACAATATATTCTTTGGACAATATACCTGAATATTCGGGCATAGCATATGTGGAATTGAATAATGGTGAGCCATTTTTCGAAAAAAGTGATATGACAGAAAACTCGTTTGAGAGATATAGTGAGCTTGATATTCTGGGCAGATGCGGAACAGCATATGCCAATCTGTCAGTAGATACAATGCCGACAGAGCCTCGGGAGTCTATAAGTCATATAGAGCCATCGGGCTGGCAATCGGTTCAATACGATTTTATTGATGGGGAATCTCTGTATAACAGATGCCATCTGATAGGATTTCAGTTGTCGGGCGAGAATGATAACGAGTTAAACCTTATTACCGGTACACGGTATATGAATGTTGATGGTATGTTACCGTTTGAAAATACAGTGGCAGAGTACATCGATTCTACGGGGAATCATGTTCTTTACAGAGTAACACCTGTGTATGACGGAGTAAATCTCATTGCAGACGGCGTAGTTATGGAGGCGTATTCGGTTGAGGATAGCGGAAGAGGAGTATGCTTTAATGTGTATTGCTACAATGTGCAACCGGGTGTAACAATAGACTATTTAACAGGTTATAACTATGCAGACAGTACGAGCATTGAAGCTTCTGATGAAACTACACAAAGTGGTAAATATATATTAAACATAAAATCAAAGAAAATTCACTATCCTGATTGCGCAAGTGTTGAAACCATAAGTGAGCATAATAAAGGAGAATACACAGGTTCACGCAATGCTTTGATTAAACAGGGCTATAAACCGTGCGGTATCTGTGACCCGTAATTTAAGATTATAATTTAAGTCAGGAGGACATAACTTGAAAAAGATAGTAAGTCTTGCGAGAAAAGCAATAGAAGAATATGATATGATAAAAGATAATGACCGTGTAGCCGTAGGTGTTTCGGGAGGGAAAGACTCTCTTATTTTGCTTGCCGCACTGGCGGAGCTTTCGCACTATCATCCTAAAAATTTTACCGTGATAGGAATTTCACTCGACCCCGGATTCGGCGGAGATTATGGTCCTATATACGAATATGCAAAAAGTCTTGGAGTTGAATACTATGTCAAGCCGACAAACTTTAAAGAAATAATATTTGATATACGCAACGAGAAAAATCCTTGTTCGCTCTGTTCGAAAATGCGGCGTGGTGCGCTTAACGATATGGCAATAGAATATGGCTGCCATACAGTTGCGCTCGGACATCATATGGATGATGCTCTTGAAACGCTGTTTTTGTCAATGCTGTATGAAGGCAGAATAAACTGTTTCTCGCCGCTTACATATCTCGACAGAACAGATATTACTCAAATACGTCCGCTTATATATGTGCGTGAATGTGACATAAAAGGCGTAGTCAGAAAATCTGACATACCTGTAATGCCTAAGCTATGCCCTGCCGACGGAATAACAAAACGTGAGGATATGAAGCAGATAATCAAGGAGCTGGAAAAAAAGACTGCACCGGGACTGAAAAAACGATTATTTCATGCATTACGTGCATCGAACATTGAGGGTTGGCATATATAATTTACAGGAAAGTATTCGCAGGGTATTTCTGTATTGACTTTTAGTAAAAAAGTGGTATAATTGTATTATAAAATGCGTGAACTGTTTTTTTTAGGGGCATTTTGTGTTGGTTTTCAATATTAAATCCCCTTTTTCAGTAACAGTGCAGGAGGTATTCTTAATTATGATAAATAATGTTAGTGTTCCTGAGATTTTCGGCACAAAGGTTTTTAACCTGCCTACTATGAAGGCTCGCCTACCGGAAGAAATTTACACATCATTAGTAAAAACAATGAATGAAGGAACAAAGCTTAACTTTGAGGTAGCTGAAGTAATCGCAAATGCAATGAAGGATTGGGCAATTGAAAACGGATGCACTCATTATACTCATTGGTTCCAACCAATGACAGGTCTTACTGCTGAAAAACACGACTCTTTTATTCAGCCTACAGATGACAGGACTGTTATTATGGAGTTCTCAGCTAAAGAGCTTGTTATGGGCGAGCCTGATGCATCGTCTTTCCCGTCGGGGGGATTGAGAGCTACGTTCGAAGCAAGAGGATACACAGCGTGGGATCCTACCTCATTTGCATTTATAAAAGATCAGTCGCTTTACATACCGACGTCGTTTATATCATATACGGGTGAAGTTCTTGACACGAAAACGCCGTTGCTTCGTTCCGAAGTGGCTATAGATAAGGCATCACGAAGAATCCTTGCACTTTTTGGCAAGTATCCTTCAAGGGTAATTTCATATGTCGGACCTGAGCAGGAGTATTTCCTTGTTGATAAAAAGCTAAGAAATCAGCGTAAAGATTTACTCTTGACAGGAAGAACTCTTTTCGGTGCAAAGCCTGCAAAGGGTCAGGAAATGAACGATCACTATTTCGGACAGCTGAAAGAGCGTGTGGCGTCATTTATGAAAGAGGTTGATGAAGAGCTTTGGAAGCTTGGTGTGCTTGCTAAAACCAAGCATAACGAAGCTGCACCGGCACAGCACGAAATTGCACCGATATTTTCAACAACAAACCTTTCAACCGACCATAACCAGTTGACAATGGAGATTTTAAAAAAGGTTGCACATCACCACGGATTGCACTGTCTTCTTCACGAAAAACCGTATGAGGGAATAAACGGTTCCGGTAAGCATAATAACTGGTCAATAGGCACTTCAGATGGCGAACTGCTTCTGAAACCGGGAAAGAAGCCTGAGCAGAATGTCCAGTTCCTCTTATTCCTTGCTGCAGTGATGAAGGCGGTAGATGATTACAGCGATATTTTAAGAGTTTCTGTTGCAACTGCGGGAAATGATCACCGTCTTGGTGCACATGAGGCACCGCCGGCAATTGTGTCAATGTATCTTGGTGACCAGCTTGCTGCAGTGCTTGAACAGCTTAAAAAAGGTGAGGGTGTAAAGTACGAAGAAGGTAAGCTTATAGAAACCGGTGTTGAGGCTTTGCCGGACATTGAAAAAGACAACACTGACCGTAACAGAACATCACCGTTCGCCTTTACAGGTAACCGTTTTGAATTCCGTGCACCGGGTTCAAGACAGTCTGTTGGCGGTATAAATATGGTGTTAAATACAATCGTTGCTGAAACTCTTACAGAATTTGCAGAAAAGCTTGAAGGCAGCATAAACATTGCAAAGGATGCGCTGAATCTTGCTATAGAAACCTTCAAAGCACACGAGAGAATTATATTTGACGGCAACGGATACAGTGATGAATGGGTAAAGGAAGCAGAATTGCGCGGTTTACCAAACCTTGAAACCACTCCTGATGCAATTCCTCACTTCAAAACACAGAAGTCAATCGACCTGTTTACCAAACAGGGAGTTCTTACAAAGGTTGAAGTGGAAACAAGAGCAGAGATTATGATGGAGGATTATAATAACACCCGTCATTTTGAAATGCTCACAATGCTTGAAATGGCAAAACAGGAAATTCTTCCTGCCTGCCTGAAATATTCAAAGTTTGTAACTGATGATATTGCTTCAAAAAAGGCAATAGGGATAGATGCGCCAAAAGAGCTTGAAAAGGCCAAAATGATTACCGCTCTTACCGAAGAACTTATGGTAAGGATTGATAAGCTTGATTCTGCGACAAATGTACCGTGTACAGACGCATTTGAAATAGGTATGTATTATAAAAACGTTGTTCTTCCGGCGATGAAAGCATTAAGAGAAACTGCTGACACGCTTGAAACGGTGGTTGGTAAGGAATACTGGCCATTCCCTACATACACAGAGCTTTTATATCACGTATAAAAATAATAACGGAGCCAATCGGCTCCGTTATTGATTTTCTGCCAGATATTAAACTGTAATTTTACCTAAGCCTTCAAGTACTGAGAATATAAGAACCGCACACACAAATACCGGTGCCACATATTTAATCATTACATTGAAGAGTTTCTTTCTCTTGAATTCACCTGAGGTGAGAACTTCAGCCTCTATGGTTTCTGTTCCTATACTACGGCTAACGAACAGACATGTAAGGAGTGCACCTATCGGCATTAATACTGAGTTAGTGATGAAGTCCATAAAGTCAAGTATATCCCAGCGTCCGAAGAACTTCACACCTGAAAGCACGTTATAGCCAAGTGCAGGAAGCAATCCTATAAGCCAGGCTCCCATGGTTACTAACAATACAGCCTTTGTTCTGCTCATCTCTTTGAAATGGTCGCAAACGCAAGCTACGATCGCTTCCATAAGCGAAATTGCTGATGTGATTGCAGCTGCAAATACAAGGAAGAAGAATACTGCACCTACAATGTTAGAGCCCGGCATACTTGCGAACACCTGTGGAAGAGTTACAAACATAAGACCCGGTCCCTTATTAAGTGCATTAGGATCTCCGCCTGAGAATGCGAATACAGCCGGTATTACCATAAGACCTGCAAGTACAGCTACTACAGTATCAAAAATTTCTATATGGCCTACGTTCTTTTCAAGTGAGCTATCCTTAGGCATATATGAACCGTAAGCTATCATAATACCCATTGCCAGTGATAATGAATAGAACATCTGTCCCATAGCTGCAAGAACGGTTGATATGCTGAAGTTGTCGAAATCAGGAATAAAGAAATATTTTATACCCTTTATTGCGCCCTCTAATGACATTGAGTATATTGAAATAACTATAGCAAGCACTATAAGTATCGGCATAAGAATAACACTTGCACGTTCAACGCCCTTTTGAACTCCGCCCAAAAGAACGACTCCAACCATCACTGTAAATATCGTCTGGGTAATGATAAGAGTAGAAGGTGATGCAAGCATTCCTGAGAATGCAGTATCTGATGCCGCTGTCACCGCTTGACCTGTTGCATAATAAGCAAAATATCTTATAACCCAACCGCCTATTACATTATAGTACGGTAATATTATACACGGAACGACTGTAGAAATTATTCCGATAAATCCCCATTTAGGATTAAGTGTCTTATAAGCATCAAGCGGACCTCTGCCGCTGCGACGACCTATAGCAATCTCCGCTGTCATAAGCGAATAACCGAATGTCAATACAAGCAGTATGTAAATAAGCAAGAATATACCACCGCCGTACTTTGCTGCAAGATACGGGAATCTCCATATATTACCTAAACCTACCGCAGAACCGGCTGCTGCCAAAACAAATCCGATTCCGCTTGAGAATGTGTTTCTTTTCTTTTCCATAAATAATCACCTTTCAGAACTTTTCGTTTCGTATTATCTGGCGACCATAGCCGCACCGATTATTCCTGCATCGTTAAATAATTTTGCAGTTACAATCTTTGTTTTTGCCATGAACTTATTATAGCCGTATTCTTCAACATATTTTTTGACAGGCTCCAGGAGATATTCGCCTTCACGGCTGATACCGCCGCCTATGGCAATAATCTCAGGCTGTAAGATGTTTTCCATACTTACAATTCCGTCTGCAACATATTTAGCATACTGATTAACAACAGCTTTTGCAGCCTCGTCACCGGCTTTTGCTGCGTCGAATGCAGTTCTTCCCGACACCTTGCCCTCCTGCTTTGCAAGCTCGTTCATAAGGCTGTCAGGATTTTTCTCCATTGCCTCTTTTGTCTGACGTATAAGAGCTGTTACAGAAGCGTATGCCTCCCAGCAACCTGCTTTTCCACAGGTACACATCTCGCCGCCTGAAACAAGAGTCATATGTCCTGCCTCTGTTGCGGCACCGTTAAAGCCTCGGAACATTTCACCGTTTATAATAAGTCCGCCGCCAACACCGGTACCAAGCGTTATTAACATAAAGTTTTTAGCTCCGTTTCCGTTTACAACATATTCACCCATTGCTGCACAGTTAGCGTCGTTATCAACTTTAACAGGTAAATCAATAAGTTTTCTGAATTCTTCTGCTAACGGAAAATGTTCCATTTTGATATTATTTGAATATACAACCTCGCCCGTATCATAATTTATGGTTCCGGGGCAGCCTATGCCTACAGATTTGATATCTTCAATCTTCTTGCCGAGCTTTTCAACAAGATTTTTCGAAAGTGCC
>CAYMCT010000017.1:0-13080 GCA_964389075.1 uncultured Lachnospiraceae bacterium | reverse complement strand
ATGATAAAGCAATTCTCGGGCGGCAAGCAACAGAAGATGCTCGGCCGTTTGCGTAAGATGAGATAATTTATATATTAAATATATTTATTATACAAACAAATTTTAACAGGAGGTGAAAGACAATGGCAGTTAAAATCAGATTAAGAAGAATGGGTGCAAAGAAGGCGCCGTTTTATAGAGTAATCGTTGCAGATTCAAGATCACCGAGAAACGGTAAGTTTATCGCTGAAATCGGCACATACGATCCGCTCACAAACCCTTCAACAATAAAGATCGATGCAGATGAGGCTAAGAAGTGGTTGGCAAACGGAGCTCAGCCTACAGATACTGTAAAGGCACTTCTTAAGAAGTCAAATATTATCGATTAATTATGGAGGGCGAAATTGTGAAAAAAGTATTAGAGATCATCGCCAAAGCACTTGTTGACAGTCCTGATGATGTAAACATCACAGAGATTGTAAACGAGGATGAAACAGTTACTCTTGAACTGAGAGTAGCTGAAAACGATATGGGCAAGGTTATTGGCAAGCAGGGCAGAATCGCAAAAGCACTCCGTACCGTTGTCAAGGCAGCCGCAAGCCGTGAGAATAAGAAAGTATCGGTAGATATCGTTTAATGAGAATCGAATGGGCTGTTTCAATTTTTTTGAAACAGCCTGTTTTGTAGATGCAGAGGATGTAATTATGGATAACAATAGACTTGAAGTTGGAAAAATTATAAATACTCACGGACTCCGTGGAGAGGTTAAGGTCACCGTATGGATGGACTCACCTGAGGAGTTCGAGCTTGTTAAAACAGTGTATATAAAAACACGTAAGGAAGAAATAAAGCTGACAGTTAAGAATATAAAGTATCAGAAGAACAACATTATTGTCAAGTTCTCTGAAATTAATGATATAAACGATGCAGAGCAGTACAAGAACTGCACTCTTTATGCCGAACGTGACGAGCTTGGCGAATTGCCCGAGGGACTGTATTATATAGTTGACCTTATCGGTCTTGATGTATATAATGAGGAGGGCGAAAAGCTTGGCATTATTGCAGACGTGTTCAACACCGGCGCAAACGATATTTATGACGTTAAGCGTGAAGGCAAAAAGAATCTGCTTCTGCCTGCAATCGACGGAGTAATTCTTGAAACAGATATAGAAGGCGGAAAAGTAGTGGTTCACGTTATGGAAGGACTTGACGATGAGGTTTGATGTTCTTACGCTGTTCCCCGATATGTTCCGTGCTGTGCTTGGCGATTCTATAATCGGTAGAGCAGAAAAAGCAGGGCTTATCGAGATGAATTTTATAGATATACGTGACTTTACAAAGAATAAGCATCGCAAGGTAGACGACTATCCATACAGCGGCGGCGGTGGTATGCTTATGTCACCGGAGCCTGTCTATGCGGCGTATATGTCGATTGCCGGAGAATTAAGCTATAAGCCTTATACAATATATATGTCACCGCAGGGGAGCGTGTTCAGTCAGGAAAAAGCGATTGAGCTTTCTAAATACGAGCATATAGTATTGCTTTGCGGTCACTATGAGGGAATCGACCAGCGTGTGCTTGATGAGATTGTAGATGCTGAAATATCAATAGGCGATTTCGTTCTCACAGGCGGCGAGATTCCGGCAATGGCGGTTATAGACACGGTTGCACGTCTTATTCCGGGCGTGCTTGCAAACGATGGCTCGTTCCAGAACGAATCGCATTTTCAGGGTCTTTTGGAGCATCCGCAGTATACAAGACCGCTCGTGTGGCATAATAAGTCTGTACCCGATGTGCTCGTATCAGGTAATCACGCATTGGTGGAGAAGTGGAAGCATGAGGCTTCGCTTTTGAATACGCTCAAAAAACGTCCCGATATGCTTGAAAAGGTATGGCTGACCGATGATGACGCTAAGTTCCTGAAAAAACATTCCGAAAAGGAGGCAGAGTTATGAAAATCAAGTTAAGCAAGAAAGCGAAAATTGCATCAACAATCGCACTTGTTGTGGCTGCAGCGGGTGTTGGATTTCTGCTTGATAATCTGCATCGGGGTGAATTCGTTATAGAGAATATTCCCGATAATATAGACAATTTGGAATCCGCAGATGTTTCGGAACCGTCAGAGCCGGAGGAAAACGTAGATAAACGCATTGTAGACGGTAAGGTAAATATCAACGAGGCGGATGCTGCACTGTTAGAACAGCTCGACGGAATAGGCGAAAGTACAGCCGAAAAGATAATAGAGTACCGTAACGAAAACGGAAGCTTCGAAACGGTTGACGACCTCACGAAGGTAAGCGGAATCGGCGATAAAAAGCTGGACGAACTAAGGGCATTTATAACGGTAGGGGAATAATGGAGCTTAAAGCAATTTTAAAAGAGCTTGCAGAATCAGGAATAGTAAAAATAATATTGAGCAAGCCTAAAAAAACAGCAGAATATAAAAAAGTCTGCATAACAAAGACTGAAAAAGGATATATTTCGGAAAGCTTTACCGAGAAGCAGGCATTTCATAAGAATATTAAAACGGCAGACCTTATGACATATCTCGCTGATACATCGCCGGAGTATTTGCAGGTAAACGCATGGACGAGCGGTGTTGAGCATATTATCCTTATATCGAAAAAAGGTAATATTTCATATAAAAAGAAACAGAGCGAAACACCTAAAACAGCTGCACACAATCGTTCCAAGAACTACATAATCGAGGAAGGAACAATAGTTCCGCCGTTGGTAGATATGGGTATCTTCACAAAAGAGGGCAAGGTTGTGCGTTCTATGTACGACAAGTTCCGTCAGATAAATCGGTTTATTGAGCTTATAAATGACGAGATAAAAAACAGAAGCTATAAGAGCATAAATATAATAGATTTCGGATGTGGAAAATCATACCTTACTTTTATTGTTTACTATTACCTAACCGAGATTATGCATATAGATGCACATATCACAGGTCTTGACCTCAAAGCAGATGTAATAGAAAACTGTAACAAAGCCGCCATGCGATACGGTTATGACGGACTTGAGTTTAAAATAGGCGATATAAACGGCTATAAATGCGAAACAAAGCCGGATATGGTAATAACTCTCCACGCATGCGATACGGCTACTGACTACGCACTGTATAACGCCGTAAACTGGGGTGCTGATTTAATATTTTCCGTTCCATGCTGTCAGCATGAGCTGAATGCTCAAATGCAGAGTGATAGCTTATCAATACTCACACGCTACGGAATAGTTAAGGAACGCACAGCGGCACTTATGACTGACGCAATAAGGGGAAACCTTTTGCAGTATAAGGGTTATAGTGTACAGCTTTTGGAGTTTGTTGATATGTCGCATACACCGAAGAATATACTTATCCGTGCGGTAAAAACTAATATTTCAAACAAACAGCGTGAAACGGTATTAAAGGAAGTAAATAACCTTATGAACGAATTTGATTTCAACCCCACGCTTTACAATTTGTTTATGAATGACTAAAAGGATGCCAAGGCATCCTTTTTTTAGTTTCCATCAATTAAATAATCATAAGAAACATTAAAAATTTCTTTTAATGCTTGTAATTCAAAGTCAGTTACATAGCGTTTGTTGGTTTCAATTCTCGTTATAACATTTTTGTCCATATCCATTCCTATAAGCTGGAGTTTTCCTGCTAAATCTCTTTGTGAAAGATTATCTCTTTCTCTCAAAATTTTTAATCGTTCACCAACCAGATTTTTTCCGCCGGCATTTGTTCTTTGCTTCATAATATTTTTCCACCTTTGTATCATTTTTTGCACTAAGTATATTGATTTTACTATACTTTTATGATATAATGGGTTGTAAAAGTGAGACAAAGCAAAAAGGAGTATATATGGATATAAAGCTGGAATTAATATCGGAGGATATAGCTGAGTTGGTTTGTAGAAAAATAGATTGCTTAAATATAGATGTTAACTTAATAGCTCAAAGTAAGGCAATTGAGATATTAAATAATATACAGCAAATACTAAAAAATGATACACTTTCTGATTTTGAAATGATAGAAGAGATTGTAACGATTTTTGAAAATCATAATCTATCCTGCGGAAATTGTCATGATTTTTAGATTACAATAATTTTTTTATTTTTGTGGATACATTTAATTTGTTCGGCGTAAAATACTAACATTAGAAAGGAGAATGTTTATGCCGAATAAAAAAGAAATAAATGTTAATGAAATGATAGACGGATACGTTAAAAAAGCAAAAAAGGCACTCGATGAATTTATGTCTCTCTCACAGGAGCAGGTGGATAAGATTGTAAAGGCGATGACGCTTGCGGGGCTTGATAAGCATATGGAGCTTGCAAAGCTGGCGGTGGAGGAAACCGGCAGGGGAGTTTACGAGGATAAAATCACAAAGAATATGTTCGCAACCGAATATGTTTATCACTCTATTAAGGACGAAAAAACAGTAGGTGTTATTGCGGAAAACGATATGGAGGACTATGAGATAATAGCTGAGCCGGTAGGTGTAATATGTGGTGTAACGCCGGTTACAAATCCTACATCCACGACTCTTTTTAAATCTCTCATATCAATTAAATCACGTAACCCGATTATTTTCGGATTTCACCCTGCAGCACAAAAATGCTCGGTTGCTGCGGCAAAGACTGTATATGATGCGGCGGTAGAGGCAGGTGCGCCGAAAAACTGTATTCAGTGGATTGAGTACCCGTCAATAGAGGCAACAAACGCGCTTATGAACCACGAGGGTGTTGCAACGGTGCTTGCAACCGGCGGCAGCTCAATGGTGCGTGCGGCGTATTCGACGGGTAAGCCTGCATTGGGTGTCGGTCCGGGAAATGTGCCGTGCTATTTCCACAAGTCCTGCGATCTTGAACAGGCGGTAACAGATATTATAATATCAAAATCGTTCGATAACGGTATGATATGTGCTTCCGAGCAGGCGGCGATTGTCGATAAAGAGATTTCAAAGGAATTTGAAAAGCTGATGAAAAAAGGCGGTTGCTATTTTGCAGATAAGGACGAGGTAAAAAAGTTATCTGAATACTGTATAGACAGTGAAAAGGGATTTGTAAATCCCGATATTGTCGGAAGAAGTGCGTATGATATTGCAAAGCTTGCAGGCATTCGTGAAATAGATGAGGACACAAAAATAATTGTGTGTAAAATTGACGGAGTAGGTGAGGCGTATCCGTTATCACGTGAGAAATTAAGCCCTGTATTGGGATATATGATTGCGAAAAACGAAAAAGAGGGAATAGACCTTGCCGAAAAAATGATTATGCTTAACGGTTTGGGACATAGTGCCGTTATTCATGCAAAAGATGATGCAGTAATCGACCAATATGCTGCACGTATGAAAGCGAGCAGACTAATCGTAAATTCTCCGTCATCACACGGTGCAATAGGTGATTTATATAACACAAATATGCCGTCTTTGACACTTGGCTGTGGAAGTTATGGCGGCAACAGTATAAGCGGAAATGTATCCACTGTAAACCTCATAAACCAAAAGCGTGTTGCGAAGCGAAGAATTAATATGCAGTGGTTTAAGATTCCCGAAAAGATATATTTCGAATACGACTCAATTCAGTACCTTGAGAAGATGCCGGATATAACCCGTGCATTTATAGTAACTGACCCGGGTATGGTATCGCTTGGATATGTGGATAAAATTCTGTACTATCTACGTAAGCGTTCGTCAAATGTCCACTGCGAAATATTTTCGGAGGTTGAGCCTGACCCATCTGTTGAAACGGTATTAAAGGGTGCAGAAATGATGCACAAATTCTCTCCTGATGTCATTATTGCACTCGGAGGCGGAAGTGCTATGGATGCGGCGAAAGGTATGTGGTTGTTTTATGAACATCCCGATGCGAATTTCAAAAGTCTGCATCTGCGTTTTCTGGATATTCGTAAGAGAGCATTCAAGTTCCCTAAAATGGGCAAGAAAGCAAAGCTTGTCGCAATACCTACAACTTCGGGAACGGGCTCTGAGGTAACCTCGTTTGCGGTTATATCGGATAAGAAGAATAATATGAAATATCCGCTTGCCGATTACGAGCTTACACCTGACGTTGCGATAATTGACCCGCAGTTTGTGTTATCGCTTCCAAAGCAGCCCACAGCTGATACGGGTATGGACGTTCTTACTCATGCAATAGAAGCATATGTTTCTGTTATGGCATCAGACTATACCGATGCACTCGCTATGAAGGCGTGTCAGCTTGTGTTTGAATATTTACCGAGGGCATATAAGTTTGGTTCGGAGGATACACTTGCAAGAGAGAAAATGCATAATGCAAGCTGTATTGCAGGCATGGCATTCACCAACGCATTTCTGGGTGTAAACCATTCGATAGCCCATAAGATAGGCGGAGAATACCATATCCCGCACGGCAGAGCGAATGCGATACTTCTGCCACACGTAATCCGCTATAACAGCACAGCACCGACAAAGCTTGTTTCATGGCCTAAGTACCGATATTTCATAGCCGATAAAAAGTATGCGGATATAGCACGAGCGTGCGGATTCTGTAACGGCACAAGCGATATAGAAAATGTAGAAGGTCTTATAAAGGCAATCGACAGGCTTATGACGGAATGTGAAATGCCCAAATCCTTTGCGGAATGCGGTATTGACAGAGATGAATATATGAAAAAAGTTCCCGAAATCGCAAATAAGGCGTTTGAGGATCAGTGTACCACCGCAAACCCTCGCTTACCGCTAATTAAAGAAATAGAAGAGATTTTGATAAAAGCATACGGAGAATAACGTAAAAAGCTGTCTTTTGACAGCTTTTTTGCGGTTATGCTTGCTATTTGTATATATCTATGTTATAATAAAGCTGTAATTTTTTGGGGGATAAATGAAAGGACGGTACATATGAGAAAAACAAGTAAAGTCATAAGCTTTTTGATTTCGGTTATAATGCTTATGCAGTTTGCAGCTATTAATGTATCTGCACAGGCTCTTGAAGCATACTGGGGACAGGATTTCCGCGATGAAGAGTGGTCATTTAATACCGGTGAAGCAGTGTTCTGGCAGAGAGCGGATATTACTAATTTTGAATTTACACTCTACAAGGATAATGACGAGGTATATTCAAACAGAATTGAAGAAGGTAGCTGGGGTGATGAAACAGAAGGCGACTGGTATAATGAGAGTATATTTCTGCCGAAATTTGCAGAGTACGGAACAGGTGAATATAAATTCACTGTTTCAAGCCTTACGGGTACAGGCTTAGATATTGATGAAGCGGAAATAATCGAAACTGCAACGAGCGGTACATTTAATTATACAAAGCCGTCTGCAAAGCTTGCAGTTCCGAACGTTGTTTCAAACGAAAACGGTGTTTTTGATTGGGAAATGGCTGACGATAATACATATGCATATATGTTCGACCGTGAGGTTGACTATGGCAATGGCATTATATATGATCCCGATTATGAGGAAAGCTATTGCGTGAATGAATGGCAGAGTGAATATGATGTAACAGAATTTGAGGATACACTTGATTATTTTGAAAACTATAATCCTGAAAAATATCCAAAAGCAAATGCACAGGTCAAGATAAGAGTTCGTGCAATGCCGGAGGATATAACGGAATACAATCCGAGTGATTATACAGATTGGTACACTATAGACTATAAGTTTACATCAAATTCAGGTAATACAGAAGAACCGACAGAGCTTGACAGAACGGTTGTATCTGAAAGCTATTACGATGCGGCAAAGGTTGTATATGACCTCGGTGTTATGTCTGATGTTTACACAAACTATTCTAAAAACGTAACAAGAGGCGATATGGCTGTTGTTCTTACGAAAATTATGGGTATTACAGACTTGGCTGAGGGTAACAAAGATACTGAAACATTTACCGATGTTGAAGTGGGAACTGAGCTTAACGGATGTGTTAATGCGGTAAAAATGATGGGTTATATGACGGGTGTTACAAGTACCACGTTTGAGCCTGATATGGAAATGGCATTTCAGGATATAGTGAAGATTCTTGTTACCGCTACCGGGTATGAGCCTTTGGCAACCAATTATGGTGGCTATCCGAACGGTTATCTTGCTGCTGCATCATCAAAGAATATAAGTAAAGGCGTTATTACTCAAGGAACAGCAAGTGTTACATATGAACAGCTTGCACAGCTTGTATATAATTCTATTAATACAGGCATAATGAAGCAGACAAGCTGGGGTTATAACGCCCAATATGAAACAACCAATGATACACTGTTATACAAAAATATGGGCTACGGAAAGCTTTTGGCAAACGTGACATTTGTCGATGATGAAACCGCAAAGGTAAGCGGTATGCTTTATAACAAGGATAACATCAACGGTATAAAGGTAAGGGATATGACTGTAAAAATCAAGGATACAGATATTCTTGGTTATGAGAAAAACAGTATGATGCTTTATGTTGAAGGTGATACGGTTCTGAGTGGTCTTGAATATATGGGCGGAGTGCTTATACTTAATAAGGGTGAAGCAACAACCCAAAAGAGAGTTATACCTGTGGAGATTATCGGTATTGGCTACACAAAATACAGATTAAACGAAAACGATGAGTATAAGCCGATTACTGATGAATCTGTTAATTATCTTCTGAGTGAAAAGAACGGTACGCAGACTGTTTACGTTTATCTTGCAAACGATGATGAAAGCACAACCACAAGCGTTTCAGGAAAAGTAACTCATGATAACAAGCATACGGTAACGTATATGGTAAACGGCAGTGTTTTCAGAACAGCGGAAATTGGCTGTGGAAGCTCAGTTTCGACTTATTATACACCGTCTGTTGACGGATATGAATTTGAAAGATGGATGAATGTTCCGTCAACGATGCCTGATAAGGACATAATTATAACAGCAAGAATGTCACCGTCTGTCGATGTTACATATACAGGTAAGATTACGCTTAACGGGGAACCTGTACGTGCAACCGTTAAGGTGAACGGAACGCAAAAATGTTATAGTGACAGTACAACCGGCGAGTTTTCATTCACTCACCGTCAGGGTGAAGCAATGCTTACAATAAACTACGGTGCAAACGGCACATATTATTATAAGAGTGTTAACCTGAACGGAACAGTGGATTTGGGAGAGCTTGAGTTTACACCGCTTTCTGTATGCGTAAGCGGAACGGATATTGTGGAGGCTGATTTTGCCGATAAGGTTTTAACCGAAGAGGATTATGAATATGTTAAGACTGAGGGCAATACAATGACGCTGGATCTTGCAACGAATTATTTCACTGTAGGAACTAATTCTGTTATATCTTCCACATATCTGAATGAAAATTATTTCGATTATACAACGTGTAAGGCAATGAGTATTTATATGACTAAATTTAAATACGGTGCAGAAACTACATATGAAAGTGTATCAATTGACGATCTTTTAAAGATAAAAATAGAAATCCCGAAGGCATACCGTGGTATGGCTGAATACAAATTTGTACGTGCAGCAACAAATGCGTATATGGATGGAGAAGAAATCACCACAACCCCGAATGCAGACGGAGAGTATATAGAGGTTAATGACAGAACAGTTACTCTGTATGTTAAAAAGCTATGCTGTTATGCTTTGCTTGCCAAGGGTGAGAAGCAGGAGCCGGATAAATATGTAACAACAGTTTCACAGACTGAGCTTGACACAGTTAATGTTGAAGTTAAGCTGCCTGAAACGGTAAGCGAAAATGCTGAACTGTACCTTGCGTTTTATGATGAAGATGGTAACTTAATAAAGATATGCAAAAAGTCCGAAGTTGAAGAAAACAATACGTTTGATTCTGAGTATGACGCAGTAGACATAAAAGCGTTTGTCTGGGACGGACTAAAGCCGTTGACGTAACTGAATATAAGCCCGTGCAGATTTGCACGGGCTTAATTTATGCTTTAAGAAATAAACAAGTCATATTTTTTTTTCTGAAGAATATATATGGAATGAAAAGTGAATTCAAGGAGGACAATGAATATGGAAGAAACAAACATATATAATGACATTGCACGGCGCAATAACGGCGATGTCTATATAGGTGTTGTAGGTCCTGTGCGAACGGGAAAATCAACATTTATCAAAAAGTTTATGGATACACTTGTTATTCCCAATATGACTGATATGTATCAGGCTGAACGTACCCGTGACGAGCTGCCGCAGTCGGCGTCCGGCAGGACGATTATGACCACTGAACCTAAGTTCGTTCCAAATGAGGCGGTGGAAATCTCACCGGGTGATAATGCGAGTATGCGAGTAAGAATGATAGACTGTGTAGGGTATATAGTTGATGAATCGTTAGGCTACAGTGAGGACGGCGAGCTGAGAATGGTGAACACTCCGTGGTACAATGAGCCTATACCGTTTAATGATGCAGCAGAGATAGGGACAAAAAAGGTAATAACCGACCATTCAACAATCGGACTTGTGGTGACTACCGATGGCTCGTTTTCCGAAATACCCCGTGAGGCATACATAGATGCAGAGCGCAGAGTGGTAGCCGAGCTCAAGGCAATAAACAAGCCGTTTATAGTTCTTCTAAACTCATCAATACCCGATTATGATGAAACAAAGTCGCTTGCAGATGCACTTGAAGCAGAGTACGGCGTGAGGGTGGTAAGGGTTAACTGTGCGGAGCTTAACGGTGATGATATACAGCGAATTATAAACAAAATCCTGCAGGAGTTTCCGCTAAGCGAGATAGATATAGAGATTCCCGGATGGGTTCAAAAGCTAAGCGAGGAACACGAGCTCGTTAAGAAGATTTATGCAGCCGTGGGTGATGCGGTGGCTGATGCACAAAAAATCTGTGATGTTAATTCTGTGAGCAAAAAGCTTTCTTCGCCTGATTATATAGAAAAAGCAGAGGTTGAAAAAATAGACCTTGGCACAGGTGCAGTTAAGATGAAGCTTGAAATGATAGAGAGTATGTTCTACAAGATTTTAAGTGAGTGTGCAGGGATTGAAATCAAGAACGATGAGATGCTCATAACAGAGCTTGCTGAGCTTGCAAAAATGAAGCGTGATTATGAGCACATAAAAAACGCCCTCGAGAGCGTCCGTGCTACAGGGTACGGTATAGTGTCCCCAACAAGTGACGAAATGACGCTCGAGGAGCCTAAGATAATAAAACAGGGCGGTCGATACGGAATAAAGCTTAAGGCGTGCGCTCCGTCAATACATATAATGTGTAACAAACCTAAGTCTTTGGAAGCCGCATAAAATGGGCATTTGTAAAAGCACAGACTATTCGGTCTGTGCTTTTATGCTTCCTAATCTTCTTCTGAATAGTCACAGTTTGAACATTCCCAAAGGTCTCCGTCCCAATGCAGACATCCACCACATTCAGGGCAAGGACGAATTTCATCGTCATCGTCTTCCAATTCACCGGAGCAATATGGACAATGAGAATATTCTGATTCATCATAAACCTTATCGCACCAAGGACACATTTGCATATCATTCACCTCCTTACGCAGCATAACATCTCGAATGAGATGAAACTATAGTTTGATTCTCTAAGAGTTCAATCCCTAAATCTGATGCTTCTGTAAGCTTTAGTGCAGACGGGTGATACCCATTAGGTAAATTTCGCAAATGTTCTCTTACATCAATTGTTTTCATTGTTGGAGTACATATTACATCAGGAATTGTTGGTGTTTTATCTATAGCCTCCAAAGATTGAGAGGAACTCATTTTCATCTGTTTAACCACAATTTTTTTTACAGAGTCTCCATTTTTAACAAGAAGAATAGCACCAACGGTTGTAATTATTATACTTCCAGCAAAAATCAGCTTGAATTTATGAGCTTTAATCCATGATTTGAGTTTGTTTTCTCTCATAAGCAAGACCTCCTATTTTTTTCTTGCTTACATTTTAACAATTTCAATCAAAAAATACAATAAGTTTAATCTGCAAAAATATCGTGATTTACGATATTTTTGAGAGACTTTCGATAAATTTTTCAGCATACTTATTTTCAAGTTTACACATTTGAGTAAGCATATAAATTCCAACTTGCGTACTCATCTCATACTCAATATAATCCTCAGTAAAACCCAAAAAATAACACATAGCCAAGTAATAATCTCCTAGTTCTGAAAAATTCAAATTGCTTTTTAAAAGTTTTATATTGTTGTATACAAATTCTTCATAATTTTCAAAAAAGGAGTTTTTTTGTCTCTCATAAGGATTGTTTGGTATAGGTTTGTTTGGATCATGAAGAAAACTACATTGAATATCATAAAAGCTTAAAGTTTTCTTCGTCAGCAGTTCTTGACAAATTTTGATTCCTCGCTGGCTATAAAAAGCATAAATTAGCAACACAACAGAAATGCTGTTTGAAATTCCAACATATGTATGCGATTCATCCCATGATCTTTGAAACAATGTGATAACGTGCTCCAATATACCTATTCGTTCATATAGAATATTTACATCATCACATTGTAATGTTTCAAACAATTTTTTATATGCACGATTAAAGTCATCATTAGCTTTCGCGATATTTGATGTGAGTATGGGAAAAATATTTTCACCAAAATTTTGAACATCATCTAATTCCATTGCTTGTGGTAAATCATATTCTAAAGATAGGTCTTTGTTTGTTAAATCATCAATTGACACATTGTATCTAATAGAAATTTTATTTAAAATATCTATTGGAATTTCTTTCTTTCCATTCTGATAATAACTTATGTCACTTTGCGAAACATGAAACATTTTTGCTAATACAGTTTGTTTATCTTTAAAATGTTTATATAAAAACTTAAAATTCTTCGCAATCATTTTTATTTATCACCTCGCTGACTAGTTATGTGTAATGTCGCATATTCAATAGACAACATAATAACTTTTATGCTCTCAATTACTTTTTCATAATATCAATCATATGTTCAATTTCACTATCAATAACACGCACTGAATGCAGGTCTCATATATTCAATAGCACCACGGCTGAGACCGTACTTTGTTGCAAGTTTTTCCCAATTATCTCTGACTGTTGCTGTAATGTTGTTTGCAAGTTCTGTTGCTTCATCAACTGACAACCCAAAATACTGAGCTGATTCTATTGCAAGGTCAATTGAAATAGAATTATCCTC
>CAYMCT010000016.1:9212-13556 GCA_964389075.1 uncultured Lachnospiraceae bacterium | reverse complement strand
CAGCTCATCGCCAGTGTGTTGCGTATATCCATTAAGAATACACTATCACTGAACAAAAACTTGAACTTTGACAAGCCTACCCATTCCTGTCCGAAAACCAGTCCTTTAGCAGGCTTAAAGTTCTGGAACGCCATTGTCCAGCCCACTAACGGAAGATACGCAAACAATATCTTTATGATTACCGGTATTGAAACCATTGCGATAAGTGTTTTCTGTCTTGAACACTTTTGTAAAAACGTCAAATGCGACTTTGGCTCACTTTGTTTCGCTTTTGTCAACTTCATTTCTGAAATCACAGTCCTTCCTTTATACTGATACGGGCGAACTTTTTTGTCCGCCCGCGTGTTTACTAACTATTAATTATTCGGTCCAGTTTTCAACTCTCCACTTAATTACTTCGTTAATACGATCCTCATATGCCTTGACATCTACTTTTGCAATCTCATCACAGTAAGTCTTCCATGCACTTTCAAATCCGTCGCCCGACATAATAATTTTCGGCAAATGCTTTACAGCCGCATCTGTAAGCTTCTGATTTGCATAATCAGCCTCTGATGCATCTACAAGGTCAATGTCCCATGCCGGATAATATACCGGATTTTCACGTTCTTCGTTTAAGAACTCCATCCATGTGCTCTTGCCGTAGTTCTCAAGGAATTTCTTGTCATAATCATTCAGACTTGCCTGGAATTCTTCTACCTGCTTTGATGCTGTTGTACCGTTACCGTCTGAGAAAGTACCCTGAATCTTCGGAAGATCATCAAAGAACGCATCAACCTTATTTTTTGTTTTCCATATTGCGTCTGACTGTTCGTCACGCATTTCCTGTGTTCTGTAGATTCTTCCCTCGTCGTTTACAAGATAATCTTCACCTTCTATACCCCACTGAAGAATTCTTTGCCACTCCTCAGAGAGAAGAGAATCAAGCATCTTAACTGCCGCTTTTGGATCCTTACAGTTTACTGAAACACCGTAACCCTGGTTGACATTAAGTACAGCCTGATCTCTGTACCACGGTTCAATAGTTTCATCAAATGTTATCGGAATCGGAACATACTGTCTTTCGATAAGATTCTGTTGCTTCAAGCTGTCCTCTGCCGGCTGGAATACCCAGTGCTGGTCAAACATACCGAGAACTCTGCCCGATGAAAGCTTTGAAAGGTACTGATCCTTATTCTGTGTAAAGCTCTCCGGATCTACAATACCTTTCGAATATTCCTCATTAAGCTTTTCATAATACTGCTTTGATATATCAGCATCTGCATAAATGTGTGCTTCATTTGTATCATCATCAACCACTACACCGCCGTTATTCGGATTACCTGCAAGGTAGTTGGGAGCTGTTGTAAGTACCCACTCATAGCCTGTTGTTGATAAAATCTCAAATCCGATTGTATCCATACCGTTAATCTTAGGATACTTTTCCTTATAGTTTTCTATAACCTCAAAATCCTCATCAAGAGTCTTGATTTCCGGATAACCTGCATCCTCAAGCACTGCTTTCTGAATCCAGAATGCTGGGCCCTGATAAACAGCTTCTGTATCCTCACCATACAATCTGTTATAGTTCGGAAGTACATATATGTGACCATCATCATAAGTAATCTTTTTTCTGATTGGCTCAATATGCTTATAGAGGTTAGGTGTATCCTCCTCTGTTATGTAATCATCCAACGGGATGAATGCTCCGGCCTGAATAAGCTTTGTATCTGAACAAGCTACAATATCATTGTAATCGCCGCCCGCAATCATAACACCAATCTTTTCATCAATATTGCCTACAAGATACTCAAAATCAAAAGTATAACCCAATTCATCTTCTATTTTAGCAAGTATCTTGTTGTCATCGCTCGGCTGATTTGCAGTACTTTTTACAAATACTGAAAAATGTGTCTGCGTTCCATCTCCGGCAACTTCATTTGATGTGCCGCCACAACCGGTAACTGATACGATTGATGCCAATACCAGCGAACCGGCAATAAATTTTTTAACTAATTTTTTCATTGAACATTCTCCTTCTGTCAATTATTTATCTATTATATATATAATAACTCATGTTTTCACATTTGAAAATTATTAAAATAATAAAAAAGTACAGAAAAAAATATATTTTCACATAGCAAGAGACGAAATTCCAAAAAATTTCGTCTCTTACGGTTATTTAATCAACACTTATTATTCTGCTGCAAACAATACTTCATATGCGTATTGTCCCATCTTTTCATATCCTTTCGGACTTGGGTGAAGATTATCCGTGCTGTACTCCGGCAAAAGCTTTATAGGATTTGACGGATCTGCCAATAAGGTTTCAAAATCCAGATAACCGTCATATTTTTCCGCATCATAGCCTTCCTCACCTGCTTTTACGGTATTGGTATTAGCTTTAATCCAATCGTTAATACGGTTTCTGCACTCCTCTTCAACCTCTGTGTAATAACCGTTATCACCTACCGGAGTAATTGTAGCACCGTAAATTTTAATACCGTTTGCATGTGCCTTCTCAATAAAGCCCCTGAAGCCTTCTATTACAGCGTCTGTACGCTTTGTGCCTTCTTCTGCATCGGTTATACCGCCAATATCGTTAATACCCTCAAGTACAATTATATATTCTACATTTGCAGTACCGATTGCATCACGCTCAAAGCGTTTAATACCGGTTTCGGCAATTCCACCTGTAGCAACCGAATTTCCACCTATTCCGCGATTAATTACAGAATAGTTGTTCGCAATACCACTAGCCTTTATTGTCTCGTCTAAATAGTCGCTCCAGCGAGTATCCTTGTTTGTTGTGGCACCGTAGCCATCAGTTATCGAATCACCGAAGCAAACGATTGTACGGCTTCCCGTTTTCTGAATAATATCGAGATTTGCAATGTAATACCACGAGGTAACAACCTCTTCCGCTTTCATAGATGCTACGGAAACCTCCATATCCTTACCGATATATGTAGATGTTCTTGCACCGCCGTGACCTGTAACCTGCGATGAATATTGTGCAGGCTGATACGGCACGCTGTTACCAAGCTTCATCGTTATAACAACCTTGTCACGTGCATTCGCCTTAAAGCTTACAGGATCGCAATATATACTTTCGCCTGCCGGTATTACAACTCCTGTTTCACCGCCAAAGGTAAGTACTGTATCACTTGAAACATCAATCTGAGAATCAACCACACCTGCCTCTGCCGGTGATGCTATATGCACCTCCGCAATTTCCAGTGCCTTGCTGCCATATATGTTTGAAAGCTCAAGACGAAGCTTTTCTCCACTGCCTGAAAGAGTAACAGTCTGTCTTATAACCGTTCCCGCCTCCAGAACAGTTTCAGGAAGATTGCTCTCCCATATATCCATCAATGCGGTACCCCATGCAGGATTCCATGTGGTATCTTCAAGTGTTACAGTATCAATATACGGACTCATATCATCATCCCATATAAATACCTTATCGCCAACTGATGCATTAATCGTTATATCCTGTGTTCCGCTTTCTGCCATTGCGGATGCCGGTGTTTTTGTTAAACCTGACAATGCACCGCTATCATCATATTGTGCTACGTAAATATTCAGCTGTACATTTTCATCGGTTGTGTTTGTAACAGTTACAACCGCAGTTTCACCATCACTGTTCATAACCGGCTCATAAACCACAAGCTTAGGCTCTGCCACAGGCGGTTCTTCATTCTCAACATCTATCCACTGCATTGATACATCATCTACATAGAAATCCGCATTTGAATTTTCTGACCAGATATTCAATGCACCGTTGCTCCAGTTGCTCGGCACGGTTACGGTAGCGGTAAGCTTAGTCCATTCTCCTGCCTTACATTCGCCCTCTGCATTACATCCTACATCCTTCCAGTATCCGCTGAGTGCCTTTACATAGAATGTATCTGTTTCGGTTGCATAGATATATGCAGTAAGCTGATATGTTTCACCTGCAACAGGCTGCTCAAAGTAATTGCCTGCTCCCGATGATGCCGTCGCTCTGTCACTTACCAGAAGTGAATAACTGCCATTATGCTGTACATCCTCCGCACCGCTCAAAGTAACAGTATCATCATCGCCTTGCTTTACAGAATACCAATAATAAGGGATTCCTGTTGTTCCGTCACGTGATTCCATATTTCCTACATGTATTATTTCCTGTGCAGGAGCCGGAGTAGGTGTAGGAGTCGGCGTAGGTGTAGGAGTGACAGTCGAATCTGCTATATCAACCACATAATATACCGTTATATCATCAAGCCACATAGGTGCATTTGTTGATGTTATACAAAGATATACAACATCTTCACTGTCAAAGGTAAGCTCACTCTCACCTGATGCCGGCTTGGCAAGCCAGTTACT
>CAYMCT010000016.1:0-9202 GCA_964389075.1 uncultured Lachnospiraceae bacterium | reverse complement strand
CCGAATCGGTAATTTCCATTGTTCCGTAATCAGGCAGGGTTGCTGTTACAAGAGGAACCTCTGTAGTATTACCCTCACTGTCAACAACCTCAAAGAACAGCTTTACATTGTTTGAGGTCGACCATGAATATGCAGGCTTGGCATTTGCAGATGCACCGAAAAGCATTCCGCTCAGTTCTGTCGAAAGCCCGATATTTTCGGTAATATTTATTCTGATACCGTTTGTCGCTCCATCTCCGTTTTCATATTTCAGAACAGGGCTGTTTCCTGCCGATACAGTTCCGCCATTGGTTTCATACGGCTCATACATTGCTGTTTCTGCTGTTTTGTTAGCGTTAAAGGTATGCTTAAATACATTTACCTTTTTCGTTGTATCAATCTCCGGAAGCTTTGCATATGTACCCCAGAGTTTTACGTTATCGTAATTATGTGTTCCTGAGCTGTGGGTTATACAGAGATAAACAGTATCACTGTCGTTAAATGTAAGTACAGCCTTTCCGCTGATTCCCTCTATCTTATCTCCGCCGCTAAGCTCGGCTGTTGCTGCTGTTGCCAATGACACTGTAGTTATATTACCGTCCTCCGACACAACCTCAAAAAACATCTTTACGGGTGATGAACCGTACCAAAAGCTTATGAAATCAGCAGACGCACCGAATATTGCACCACTGTGTCCCTTTACGTATTCAGTTATATCCTTTCTGATTCCGTTAGTATCAGACCAGTCACTTGCATTTGTAAGCTCCAGCTTACCGTTCTTAACCGCAAGCTCCTGCGGCTCACTTGAGCTGTCATATGCACTGTAGCCCTCTGACTGCGATTCATCCGAAAAATCATCAACGAAAAATTCTTCCGTTACCTTTTCCGCATAGTACCACAGCTTGATATTATCAAAGCTTGCATATCCGCTCCACTGTGTCAGACAAAGATATACTCTGTCCGTTATTCCGAAAACTACCTCTTCCGATTCTCCCTTAAGCGATAAATTATTATCTACATATTCACTGCTAGATGCAAGGCTTATACTTGTTTTTGTTCCGTCATCCGCAACAACCTCAATGAACATATTTGACGCACCCGATGCAGTTGAATAAACATCTGCCGATGCACCGAAGGTAAGACCCGATGCACCCTGTACAAGCTCGGTAACATCAATCCTTACTCCGTTTGTCGAATTCCAGCCGTTTGCAAAGTCTGTTACAAGCAATCTGCCGTTTGAGAGTGAAAGTGTACCGTCATTCTCGGTGTAGCTTGTATATCCGCCAAGCTCCGATTCGTTGTCAAATCCGTTATTGAGAATCTCTATTTTTGAAATTCCGTCATTTGATATTAATTCAATTTCAGTTATTTCCGCAGTTCCTGCTTCAACTACGTAAGTAAGCACATATGGTCCTGCTTCAATTTCTTCCTCAGTATCTCCGCTGAAAATGTCCTTTTCCGCATCATATGTAACCTTTGCAATCTCGGTTTCGTCAAGCAAGACGCTTATTTGTGCATCCTCCGATATTGTTCCGCTTGCAGTTAGTGCATATGTTGACGTCTTTGAAACAACTATGCTTGCATTATTTTCCGTAACCTTACCCGGAACTACAAATCTGTCCTCTGCCTCGTACGCAGTAAGTGACTGCTGCACAGCATCACTGCCCGTTATATATGTCGGAACAGCGCCGAATGCAGCCGACGAAAGTGTTTTACTATCCGATATTACAAGCTTCTGCAAAACCGTTCCCGAATCAAGTGACAGGAATCTGATTGTATTCTCACCCTTGTCAAGACTGATTTCCGAAGTCGTTATACGTGCATTGTTTATACAGCCCTGTCCCCACTCGGTTGAATTGCCCACATCGAAATTTGCAGGAAGTGTATAAACAGTTACTGCTGTTCCGCCGTTTACCGATACTCCGTAAGGAAGTCTTCCGCCCGAAACACGGTTATTTGTCGGTGCGGTATATGCGGTAAGATAATACGTACCTGCCGATTCAGCATATACCTTATATTCAAGATACGGGGCATTATCAGCTGTGTAATCAGTAACGAAATCAGCCGCCTTCATTGAGGACTTTTCACGTCCGTAATTTTCCATGAGAATCCAGTCACCGCTCATAGCCGAATAGTCCTCTGCAAGCACAGCTGCCGTTCCGTTATAAGCAATCACCGTATTTTCCGATATTCCGCTGACATCACTGACATCAGCATTAACCGTAATTTTTATTTCTGTGTCAAGACCTGAAATTGTAACCGTACCCGTTTGTGAAGAATCAAGCAAACTCCAGTCCACGCTTACTCCTACAACCTCACCTGTATTTGTTGTACCGCCGTCCTTTGTAAGCTTAATCCATTCCTTGTCAGCCGATACACTGTAGGTAAATTCGCCCGTCTGACTATGCGATACAACAAGCGCACGAGCCTCTTTATATAGGTTACTGAAGCTTATTTCGGTTCCCGATGCTTTTGCCGCAGTTTTGCTCGTATCGGTATTTACAATCAATGTATCCGCATCCTCTGTATCGGGTACTATATACTCACCTCTCGGCTCAACATAGGAGCTCGGATTATCATAAGACGAATTCCAGTTATTGTAGCCTATATGCAGTTCACGGCTTTGCATACCCTTCCACTTGCCGTCAGACATTTCATTATTATAATAATTCTGAAGGCTTGTATCCAATGCATAACATTCATCTACCAACGCCGCATATACATTGGCAAGGATACTGCCTTCGGCTGCATACATACTGTTGAGTGCGGAATATATACACCAACGCTCAACATTTGCCGATGCCGCAGCCGGATAAAGAACCAGCTGATAATATGCATCCTTAAGCTCTTCGGGAACTCTGTCGTAATATTCCCACGCTCTGTCATATAAATCATTTGCCTTTGCAAGCTGATTTTGTGCTTCGTTATAATCAGTAAGACTAAACGTTGACGGGAACATTTTTTCAGGCTTTCTTGCACCGTTCATTTTGAGATAATCCGAAAGAATCTGTGCAATTTCTTCTGTTGTTTCATCATCACACGCATAGCCGAATTGCTGTTCTGCCCACTGCTTGTAGTATTCCTGTGTTGAGTTAAGCTCACTCCACTTATCAAAATCATAAGCAAGGTCAAGGAAGAAGGATGTGTTCAGCTCCATAGGCTTGAAGTCACCGACATTTACTACCCATATATCCTGTATTCCGTATTCATATGCAGTTGTCATGTTCTCCCATGTTTTTTCAAGCTGATTTGTCGCAATCCATTTATATGTGTGCGGACCTCCTACGTAATCAAAATGATAGTACATACCCCAGCCGCCCTCACGGTTTCGTTCATCCTCCACAGGAACGGTTCTGAGGTTTCCGAAGTTATCGTCACACAACATGATGATTGTATCGTCAAGCGGATTTTCACCGTTTACAGTCCATTCGTTCAGACCTTCAACATAGTTTCCGTCATCATCATAGCCGCCGTACCAGTATTCCTCAACCTCCTTGTAAAGACAAAGGGTTGTAGGCGGCATATCAACATCAGCCTCGGACATTATCTCAAGCTGGTCTGTTATTACGTTTTTGAGGTTCTGAACACTGTCAGTCAAGGAAAGACCGAGTGATGAGTCAGCCTCACCACGCATACCTACTGTTACAAGATTTTCAAAATCCTTGTTTCTTGTATAGCCATCTCTCCAGAATTCCTTTATGGCATAGCCGTAATTAAAGTAATCCCAAGTCGACTTTGAACCCAATGCCGCATCAGCTGATGTGAGATAGTCTTTATATTCCTGTCCCCACTCATTTCCTGCACGGCACATAGGCTCATGATGCGAGGTTCCCATAACTATACCGTATTTATCCGCAAGCTCTGCCGAAGCAAGTGCCGTTTTGCCACTGCCGCTTATACCGTTAATACCGTCCTTACTGAACTCATCACCCCACATTGCCGGCCAGAGGTAATTTCCCTTTAATCTCAATATTACCTCAAACATTGTTTCATAAAACTTATAATTTCGTCCGCCAAAGGCTTTATCTGTCCAGCTTGTAAGACTCGGCTGTTCATCGTTTAAGAAAATACCTCTGTATTTTACCGAGGGTTCTTCCGAGGTTATATCAAGCTCTGCTCCCGACAACACAATAGTGTCCTTCTGTTCAGGTGTGACATCGCCATAGTATATCCACGGGCTCACGCCAATCATTTCCGAAACATGGAATATTCCGTAAATTGTACCACGCTTGTCGCTTCCTGCGATAACAAGTGCCTGTTCAATACCCTCAACAGGATTTTCCACAAGCTGTATTTTGTAGGTTTCCCATTTACCTTCTATTTGCGAAACATCCATTTTCCCGTTTGAAATTATCTCATCAAGCAAGCCGCCTTCATTCTCGCCGATTGCTCCTGCTATTACGGGAGTTTCACAAAGTGAATCCAAATCCGTTACAACCGATGGTTTTTCTCCGCTTACACTTTCAACGTCCTTTGAAAACGCCTCTGCAATAAGTGAGAGTCCATCATACTCGCTGCCGTTCGGGTCTACATATATATCTGCTGAATATCCCGGTGATGCAAGCAAGAACTCACCCATTGCAACATCAGGCTTCTCAACCTCCGCAGTCGGATTTTCCGTAGGCTCATCAGCGTCCGTTCCATCGCCCGGCTCACAGCTTATATGTACATCCGTAATTCTCGGATTTGAGCTGTATGTTACCTTCAGTCCAATCTGAGTACCGTCCTCATCAGGCTCCGGAGCCGTTACTGTTTCTGAAAATGTAGCCGTTTCCTCGCCTCTTTTTCCGACGATTGGTTCTATAGTTCCAACGTTGGTATCTTCAACAAAAACGCTCAGTCCTGCACTGCTGCTGTAATTTCCGTTCGTATAAGTGAAGCTTATTGTAAGCTTATCACCCTTATTTACCTCATTGCCAAGATTGATTGTTATTGAATCAGCCTCCGTATCGGCAACATTATCTGTTCCCGGACGTAACCAACCGTACGTTACATTATCCGCACCCTGAATATCATCAATCCCGTACAAAGAATAATATTCAGGAACGCTGCCTGCCGTAAACGTAGTATCGTTAATTGGCAGTACCGCTGTTTCAGCTGCCCCTGCAGGCTGTACCGAAACCAACGGGCACAGCATGGCAACTGCCGAAACAAACGCTGTGAATCTTCTGCTTTTCATAAAATGACCTCCTCTTGTATATATTTGTATCACAATTATATTCTACAACAGTCCTTATTCCTTTTCCATTATCAATTTTACAATTATACATGAATTTTTCACCGCTCAATACGTACCGCATCCGATGCCGGCATCATACTGCCCGACATCCACAGATATGCCTTGATATACGCCGCATCAGTAAATTGTCCTTCCCTGTCTGTACTTATTGCCGTTAATACGCCATCGGTCGAATATGCCGCAACATATAAATCGCCCGACAAGCCGCTCGGAATAGTTACACTGTAGCTTCCATCGTCGGAAACATCAACAGATATTATATTTTTTACTGTCCCCATCGCTTTCAGTGTAGCATCATCAAGACGTAAATCTGCGGCACTGTTCTCTGTATCTATTATAAGCTGTGTAAGGTTTCCGTTCTCACGCACCGTATATGCACCCGACACATACGTCCATTCATCCTTCTTTACAGCCAGCTCTACCGCAACATCATCATCCCAGTAGTCATATCGCATTTTCAGATTTACTGTATCATCGGCTGACGGCTTTACCCATATTCCGATAATGTAGGTTCTGCCTGGGACAAGCTTTTCATTCGTATTGTCAAGGTAGTATTCAACCGCAGATGAAGCCGAAGCACGGTTCTGCAGCAGCAAGCTGTAATTTCCGCCATGTGCATCACTGTCGGACACTGCCTTTACACTGTCGGAATCACCAATGCCTCGTGCACCCCAATAATAAGGAGTATCGCCTATGCCTGTGCTTCCCTCCATATCTCCATTATAAAGATATTCGAGCGAAGTGTCAACCTCTTCCTCAGGTGTAGGCGTGTTTATCGGCACATCAGCACCTGTAGGCTCATAGCTTATCACAACATTATCATATATCTGATAGCCGCACGGATGCGTTATACACAGGTAAACGCTTTCATTCTCCGAAAACTCCGGTACTGCACTGCCCGAAAGCGTTATATACACATCACCGTTTGTTCCCTGACCTGATGCAACACTGATTGTATTTTTCAATTCTCCGTTTGCATCAAATATTTCAAGAAATAATTTTCCGTCCGTATTATACCAGTCGTGTTTTGCATCAACCGATATTTCGTATTCTCTTCCGCTTTTGATATATTGGGTTATGTCCTTTCTGACACCGTTATTATCATTCCAGCCGTTATCGGAGGTATAAATTATATTGTCACCGTAATGTTGGATTTCCTTGCCGAGAGTCTTATCGTAGAACTCATATGATTCAACCTGCTCATCAGTATCCATTGTATCATTAATTACAGTTTCACGGAATACATACGGCTCATACTCGGTTTCGGTAAAGCCCGTTATTGTATAGCTGTTGCCCTCGGTCGCACTAAATGTGATTTTCTGCTTGTTATCAGAAACAGAAGAAGTTATAACCTTTCCGCTTTCATCAGTAACAACAGCATTTTCAACACCCTTTATATAACGTACCGTTATATCGCCGCTCTTGCCTGCCTTTACAACTGCTTCCTTTGCGTTGCCGTCAGTCCAGCTCATATCCACCTCGTGCGCTCCGCGTGCTTTAAGTCCTTTTATTGCACCGCTTCGCCACTGTGCCGGAAGTGCCGGAAGAATTGTTATATCCTCCTCGGTACTCTGCATAAGCATTTCTATAATGCCTGCCGCTCCGCCGAGATTTCCGTCTATCTGGAATATATCATCGGGATGCATATCAAACAGATTCGGAGCTGTAGCCTTCTTTATAAGACTTATCATTTGCGAATACGCCTTGTCACCACGAGCCGCACGTGCCCACATACACACTCTCCAAGCCACGCTCCAGCCCGTTGCACCCTCACCACGGCGTTCAAGTGCATTTACAAATCCGTCAAATATCGCCTGTTCCTCATCACTGTTATCGTACGGGGTAACATCCGTACCCGGATGAAGTCCCCATAACTGTGATGGGTGACGGTGCTGTGCATCGCCTGTTTTTTCATCCACTCCGTCAACAAGCCATTCTCTCAGATATGTACCGCTTTCGTTAAGCTGATACGGCGGTATTTTTTCTGCCATTTCACGCCACAGCTGTACCTTGTCACTGTCAGTACCGAGCAATTCAGCCGCATCTGCACTTATATTCAGAACATTTAATATCAATGAATTATCCATTGTAGGTGAAAGCTGTACATTGCCATGCTCAGGCGAAATTGATGCAGGGCTTACAAGCCATGTGCTTCCGCTTGCAGGGTCAGTATATTCCTTCAGATACTCTTCAAAAAATTCAGCAGAGCCCTTTAGCACCGGATATGCACGCTCACGCAAAAACTCCTCATCGCCCGTAAATTCATAGTATTCCCATATATGATTGGCAAGCCACGCACCGCCTGTCGGCCACATTCCGCTTGTTGCCAGATCCACAGGAGCCGTACCACGCCATATATCAAAATTATGGTGTAATACCCATGCATCGGGGTTTTCCATTCCGTAATGTATCTTTGCTGTTCTCTTTCCCGATTCCGCAAGCTCTTCAAGTGCATCAAAAAGCGTTAGCTCCGTTTCAGGAAGATTTGCCGTCTGAGCCATAAAATAGTTCATTTGGACGTTGATATTAGCGGTATATTTTGAACCCCATCCAGGATCCTTTTTCCAGCTCCATATACCCTGTAAATTTGACGGCTGTCCGCTTGGCAGGAGATTATCAAATTCCTCCTCAATAACATCGGTTGAACGTGACGAAGAAATGAGAAGGTATTTTCCGTAATTAAAATACAATTTTACAAGCGATAAGTCGTTATATCCGTCAAATACAGCAATACGCTCATCGGTTGTTCTGTACATTGTTTCATCGTCCTTTGAATCACCCGAAAATTCAATTTGCGAGCGTTCATAAAGTGATTTATAATCGGCAAGATGTGATTCCTTTATATCCTCATAGCTCTTATCCGCTATATGATTTTTTACAGCCTCACTCCGTGCTGCGGCATATGCAAAAGCAGCTTCATCATCACAGCTTTCCATTATAATGTTTCCGTTCTCATCTGTTTCGTAGCCGGCTAAGGTCTTATAATCAATATAGTTCGTTCCGCCGGTTACATATACCGTTGCATATGATGCATCAGAAACCTTTAAGCTGTTCTCCTCATACTTTACCGTTCCGTCGGTATCTATAATCACACGTGCATCAAAATGTACTGCATTTGGCAGAGAGTTTATAAATAAGCCTCCCGACGAGTTTACAACACCCTGAAGCTGCAGTTCATTTTCGCTTTTTTTCTGAACGGTGTAATTCTGTTGGCTATCAAGAGTAGCGGTAAAGGAAAGCTTTTTTACATTACTCCCGCCGCTCTCCGCCGTTATGTTCGTTGCAATTACCTGATCGGGATAGCTTGCAATGGTTTCCCGCCTATAACGGATACCATCATAATCATACCCTACAGTTGCTGTTGCATTTTCTATATCAAGCATACGGCTATAATTTTCCGTCATTGAAAAATCATGTCCGAAATCAAGCCACAAATCCACAAACGGCTGATACGAGGTCTGGTAACGCTCATCACCGAGGAAATACATATCAATAAGAGCCGTAGCTTCATCAGTCCTGTCCTCAAGCACAAGCTCACTCGCCTTTTCATAGACCTCCGCCGTTGTAGCAAGTATTTCACCGTCATCGAGTACGTCCTTAAGACTGCTGTCTATAGTATCCTTTGTAAGAGGAGTTTCAAGTGTATTTGCGTAATTATGCGGTCCGCCGCTCCATACTGTGTTTTCATTAATCTGTAAATGCTCCGTATCGGTTCTGCCGTATACCATAGCTCCAAGCCTGCCGTTACCGACAGGAAGAGCACGCACCTCCTCATAATCCCATTTTGCATTTGCCGCCCACGAATCTGACGGCGGCATTACCACGTTCATATTATCCCTTGCATACTCATCGTACCACAACACTGTATCAGGATTAATCTCCGATGCAGTATCCGTATCCGCTGCAAATGAAGGTATTGCTCCTGTGCTGATACCTGCGGCAAGTAAGAGTGATATATATTTTTTCGCAAGTCCTGATTTCATT
>CAYMCT010000015.1:0-13633 GCA_964389075.1 uncultured Lachnospiraceae bacterium | reverse complement strand
TTCCGAGTGCCGATGCAAGGCTGTCATACGTTTCGCCTGTTTCGCTGTCTGAAAGTGTAATCTCTTGTGTTGGTGTTATTGCTGCCGCTTTAAGAGATAATGTAAAGTCATAATCTCTCATCCATTTCATATTTATAAAATCTCTTGCTCTGAATGTTACTTCATCATCTGAAATAAGGATGTAATATGCTCCGCTGAGTGGATAACCGTTTGAGTTGGTTTTACCGAGCGACGGTCCGCTGTGCAGATAGTAGCTGTTATCAACGAAGAACGGACCTGCCGCAGTTGTACCAAATCCTCTGTGGTAATGACCGCATAATACAATTACGTTATCATATTTCTTAAGCATAGCGTCTAACTTTGCACTGGTCGCAGCGTTCATTGCAAAGTCCGTGTCAGGGAACAGAACTGTATTAAGAATCGGGATATGCTGAATTATAAATATCGGTTTTCCGTCTCCGTTTATTTCAGCAAGAGTTTTATCCAGCCATGCGAACTGGTCATCACTAATTTTGCTCTGAGGATCATAGCAGTCAACAACTATGTAGTGTGCTAAACCGTCGGTTGAGTAATAGTAAGGTTTGTCGAGTACTCCTTCTTCATCGTAAAGCTCTTTGTTAACTTCTATAGTGCTGTCAACATACGGGCTTATTCTTTCCTCATATTCTTCTCTGAGCTCATCAGCTGTCATTTCAATGTAATTGCCGCTTTCGTCCAATCTCTTTGCTTCGCAGTATGCAGTATCGTCATCGTCGTGATTACCTCTTGTAACAACCACATTTATATCCTTATCCTGCATATGTTCGTCAAGCATATTAAAGAATGTATGCTGATATTTTACACCTCTTTCGGAATTATCGCCGCCTAAGATATAAGTATTCAGGTCGAGTCCCAGCTCCTTATATTCAGTCATAGACTTAACAAATTTTTCGTTAGCCTCAGTGCTGCTTCCAACGTGTACGTCCGATGCGAAGAATGATACGCCTTTGATTGTAGGATTAAGGTTAGGAACTACATCAAAATAATCATTGATTTCATCAAGCTTAACCTTTAAAGTATCGCTGTTTCCCCATTCGTATGAAGCAAGGTAGCTTTCCGAGGCTGTAAGCTTATCTGTGATTTCTGCAAGCTGAGCTTCGGGATAATCACTGGCTTTATCGCTTTCGAGGAATGAAGCAATATCATTGTTTGTTTTCTTTAATGAATCCTTATAATACATTTCTGCAATTTCAGAAGCTGCTATTGCCTGCGAATATATTTTAAATTCATCAAATTCGCCCTTGTTCATACCGAACTGTCCGAGACCGTCTGCGCCGAGAATAAGATCTGATACAGTATCCGGATTTAGTGAGCCTGCAGTGTTTCTTATGTCTACAGTTGATACTGCAACATCATCTACGTAAAGAATTGCATTTCCCTGTCTGTCAACAACGTACGCAATCTGATGCCATCTTGAGTCTACAGGGTTTTGGATTGCATCTGCATATATTGTGTCATTTTCGCCGAATTTTGCACTTAATGCAAAATCAGTTCTGTTACACATTGCAATCATCGAAAGACCTGTGTTGCCGGGAACTGAATAGTCTGTGTTTGAAAGAACAACACCGCCCCCTGTAGCAGTACCGTTTGTAAAATCAATCTCTGTTCCTGCTGTTTGTGCTGTTCCTGCACCGTTTATTCCGTTATCGGGAGCTTTCATCCAGAACACAATCGAGAAATTGTTTTCTCCTAAATCGTATTCGCCTAAGTTTGCGTACTGTGATGCTTCTTTGCCGTACTCGTTGTCAATTCTGAGAGCTTTTGTTCCGTTAAAGCTTTCAACGTATTTTACGTCTCCGATTACTTTTTCAGGGAATGTGTCATCAAAGTCTACATAAAGTGTTGGATTATCCTTGATTGCTCCCATTGCGGTATTAACGGCAGATGTATAAGATGCTATGAATTCATCAAATGAAGTAAAGCCGCCGTTTAAGATGTCCTTATAAATTTCAGTTTCCACAACTATTTTATATTCGTCTCTCATAGTTGCATAGGAATATCCCTTATCGCCTGTGAGCCCTGCTTCGTTCAGGTCATCAAGCAGCTTTGACATTGAAGCTTCTTCTGTTGTGTTGATTTCCTGTATTATATCCGACTCTGTATACTTGACGGTCAGCTTTGGTATATCGTCCTCTGAATGAAGCTTTATAGCATAATTCAAATATCCTGTGCTTTCTCGTCCTGTTGCAAATGTAATATTTTCACTTTCGGATTCCTTCAGAGCCGCAAGAGCTGTTGATGATACATCATATGTGTAGCTGTAGTAAGAGCTGTCAGCTGCGTCCAGCTGTTCGATTTTTACTGCCAACGGCCATTTACCGGGTGAAGTATATGTATAGTTTGCACTATCCGGTGCCCAGTAGTTATCCGCATATTCCTTGAGCACCGCATATTCATCGGTTTCAGTTTCATATGTGCCCGGGAGTACTTCTAACGGAAATTCGTTCAAATCGTAGAATACAGGAACATAATATCCGCTCTTATATCCGCCTTTTCTTAAAGAATAAGTAATCTTCATATCCGCTATAGCTTCTTTGAAAGGCAGATAATAGCTTGACAACACACTTGCATATTCTGTAAGTCTTCCTGAGTCTGATGCCTGTGTTGCATTTATATAAGCTAATGCTGTCGGTGCACTGTGATAGCCTGTTGTTGACAGGAGAGCCAGTGCATAATCCTCAGGGGATTTTTTCACCTCAAGCATATTGAGCTCCATAGACTCATCATAAGCTGTTCTTATTTCGTCAAGAGTTGTGAACGGTGTCGCCTGAGCCTTTGCAAGGAGCTTGCCTGCAACTTCGCTTTGTGCCACATTGCTTAGTGACTCGAATGCAGTATAGCCCTTTGAAGTCTGGTCAAGTACACCGCCAACTCCCAACGCCCTAATAACACTTACGATATTATCTGTATTTGCTGAATTTACATAATCTAAAATAGCATCAACGCTATATGTTATTGTAAGAACCGGAATCTGTGAATCCTGATAAAGCTTATACTTATAATTAAGATATGCATTATTGGCACGTCCGGTTGCTAAGGTCAGTGTTTCAGAAGCATCTCCCTTTAATGCCTCAAGTGCGGTTGATGTAATATCAAAATCATATGTACCGTCAGATGCGAGATAGCCTATTTCGTATGCTGTATCCCAGTTTCCGGTTGAGTTATAGCCTGATGCAGGCCAATATTCTGATAAATAATCAAACCATGCAGTGTATTGTTCTGCTGAAGCTTCGTCGGTACTGCTGTATATTCCTGCTGTTGTATCTACAGGGATACCCTCCAGATCATAATAAACCGGAATAAATCGTCCTTCTGCATAATTACCCTTTGCTAATTCGTACTTTACAGTAACCTTGGTTGCGGCATCCTTAAGCGGTAATTGGTACTCTGCAATAATAGTTGCCAGCTGAGAATGAATACCTACATTTCCGCCTGTGTAAACGGTATTTACATAAGCATTCAACGGAAACTTATGATACGAGGAAATACCGCTGCCCATACTTTCGGTCATACCAACAATCGCAAAATCCTCCGGACTGAGAACATATTCAAATTCTGTTCCCTCAGTTGTTTCTTCCGTTGTTTCTCCTGTTGTTTCTGCCAATGCATTCACATTAACTGCTGAAAGCATAGACAGGCAAAGCAAAGAAGATAACGTTCGTTTTAATGAATTCATAACACTATTCCTTCCTTATAATAAAATTTATTTACTGTACAATGTTTTTGTTTGTATCCGAATTTGTTTCTTACAGCTAAAAAACAAATCTGATACGGTTAAAAATTAGTGCATATGCACAATAAATTATACTATAATTATAAAAATAAAAGGACTGTAAAGCAATGCATTACAGTCCTAAGATTTTGATGGTTTATGGACATTATTCCTTTTATGAAATGATGTTTTTATGTTCCTTGTGGAGTTTTACATAATCTCTCGGAGAGATTCCGAACTCCTTTTTGAAAAGTCTGCTGAAATACAGTGGATCCTGAAAACCAAGCTTTTCGCTTACGTCCCGTACCTTCATATTATATATAACAAGGTAATCTGCCGCTGCGGTAAGTCTGTAGTTTGTCTGGAATCTCAGCGGCGATGTGCCTGTGTAATGCTTGAACAATGCATAAAAACGGCTCTTTGAAAGATGCGTTTTTTCGATAAGTGTATCTATATCCAAATCAGATTCTATATTTGATAAAATATATGAAATGGCAGGCTCTATTTGCTTAAGGCTTGAATTTTCATCAGGCGAAGTGCAGTTTCTGGAAAATATAGCTAAAAATTCTATTAACATACACGAGCTTGATGTTTCTGAATATTGCTTTGCCTTGCGATATTCGTTTATAACATACTCAATCTGCTTATTATAGAACAAATATGATTCGCCCGATTCGTAGCATGGCGAAATGTGATATACCTTATCGGTAGAAAGGTTTATTTCATTTAGAATTTCATCTACACAGTGTCCTGAAAATATACAATGCACATAATTACCGTATGCCGGGGAGATAATTTCCTGTTGACCTTGCGGTTGGTATATGATAAGCTCAGGTCCGCTCAGATTGTACACCTTTTCATTATCCTTTACCTGCAAGGTGTTGTGAGGCACAAAGTACATATGATAATCCGATGCTACGGATACATTAAAAGTAACGTGTCTTCCACCGTTCTTTGCATTTGTGTACCGTTGGATTTTGTTTATGTGAAAGAAATTTTGCGAATTGTACGGCTTCATATCATCAAGTACTTGTCTTTCCATACGCCTTTAAACTCCTTTGTATTTTTTGTGATATGTACAATCTTGTGCTGTGCCTTTTTTCTATAAATTAATTATACTTTAGAAAACATTAAAAGTCAACGATAATTTTGTCCATATAAATTCGATAAACGAGAATGTAGTGCATTGAAAAACGTATAGCATGATAGTATAATTATATATAAAGAATGGAATAAAATCTTTGATTGATTTATGCATAAGTAACGATTATCTTAATTTTATGTAAGGTTTATGTTTAAAAAAATGATGTTTTTATGAAAGGAGCAGCAGTAAAATATGAAAAAACAAGAATTTATTTCCAAAAGAAGAATATTCTCCTTATTGCTTACAATGTCTATGATATCAGCAAGTTTGCCGATGCAGGTAATGGCTGAAAGTGAGGATGTGGCGGATATTACATCGTATCAGCTTGACTTGTCAGATAAGTTCAATTATTCGAACTGGGGTATTGAAGGTGAAACGGTTACAAACGAAAACTTTATCAATGCGGCAAAGGGCGGATTTATATTTGCGACGGCAAATTCAATGAAGGACTCGTTTGTTCTTAATGATGAAATAACATTTACATTTGATACATCTACAGCGAGTGCGGATGTAAATAACTTCTACAGAGCAGATGCAACCGAAACAGCTGTATTTACAGGTCATGTGCCATTTGCAAAGACTGTGTATATGGGTGTTACGTTGTATACAAACAGCAGTGCTCATATTTCACCTGTTATTACCTATACAGACGGTACAGTAGATACACAGACAATTTTTGTTCAGAACAAGGCACAGATTACAGCCGGTTCAGAGCCTGCAAGCTACGCAGGTTGTATTGATGCAACAAAGGCTGACTTAGGTAACAAGGGCTGGCGTTATGCTCATAACGAAGACGGAACAATTATTGAAAAGTCATCATCAGATGGTCTACCGTTCTATGCGATAGATGTAGATGAAACAAAGACAATCGAAAGTATTTCAATTGCGAACAGCGACAGCTATCAGGTAGCATACTATGCAATTGGCGGAACAGTAATGAGTAATGCTGAGCTTTTGTCATATGTAGAGAATGTAGAAGCATACGAAGTTGTCACAGACGAAAACAAGGCTGAAATAATTACAGCTAAGGCATATGCAGACGAGCTTTTAGACAGAAATGCCGTATCAGAGAGCGATGTTGAGAAAATCAACACCTTATATGCCGGTATTGACGGTGAAGGAGCCACCGAAGCTCCGACTGCGGGACCAACGACAGCTCCGACTGAAGTTCCGACGGCTGCGCCGGTTGAGGGAGCCGAAAATGTATATCAGCTTGATTTGTCGGATAAGTTCAACTACTCAAACTGGGGTATCGAGGGAGAGACGGTTACAAGCACAACATTTGAAAATGCGGCAAAGGGCGGATTTATATTTGCAACAGCGAATTCTATGAAAGATTCGTTTGCTCTTAATGATGAAATGACATTCACATTTGATGCTGCTACGGCAAGTGCAAATGTAAATAACTTCTACAGAGCTGATGCAACAGAAACGGCTGTATTTACAGGTCACGCACCGTTTGCGAAAACTGTGTATATGGGTTTAACACTTTACACAAACAGCAGTGCACACATTTCACCTGTTATTACATATACAGACGGTACAGTAGATACACAGACAATTTTTGTTCAGAATAAAGCACAGATTGCAGCCGGTTCAGAGCCTGCAAGCTACGCTGGTTGCCTTGATGCAACAAAGGTTGATTTTGGTAACATGGGTTGGAAATATGCAAACAACGTTGATGGTGTTATAACAGCATCTGCATCATCGGACGGTTTGTCGTTCTATGCGATAGATGTTGACGAAACAAAGACAATTGAGAGCATTGCAATTGCAAACAGCGACAGCTATCAGGTTGCATACTATGCAATCGGCGGAACTGTAATGAGCAATGCCGAGCTTTTGGCATATGTGGAGAATGTAAAAGCATACGATGCTGTTACAGATGAAAACAAGGCTGAAATAATCACAGCAAAGGCATATGCAGACGAGCTTATAGAGAGAAATGCAGTATCCGAGAGTGATGTTGAAAAAATCAATACTTTATATGCAGGTATTGAGGGTGAAGAACCAACCGACGCTCCGACAAATACTCCGTCAGAGGAAATCGAAAATGTATATCAGTTAGATTTGTCGGATAAATTCAATTACTCAAACTGGGGTATCGAGGGCGAAACGGTTACAAGCGAAACTTTCATCAATGCGGCAAAGGGCGGATTTATATTTGCAACAGCAAATTCAATGAAGGATTCGTTCAAGCTCAATGATGAAATGACATTTACATTTGATACCAATACAGCAAGTGCAAATGTAAATAACTTCTACAGAGCAGGTGCAACCGAAACAGCTGTATTTACAGGTTATGCACCGTTTACAAAGACAGTATATATGGGTGTTACGCTCTATACAAACAGCAGTGCACACATTTCACCTGTTATTACATATACAGACGGTACAGTAGATACACAGACAATTTTTGTTCAGAACAAGGCACAGATTGCTGCAGGTTCAGAGCCTGCAAGCTATGCAGGATGTATTGATGCAACACAGGTAGATTTCGGAAATATGGGCTGGAAATGTGCAAAGAATGATAACGGAACTATAGTACAGGCATCATCATCAGACGGTCTGCCGTTCTATGCGATTGATGTAGATGAAACAAAGACAATAGAGAGTATTGCAATAGCAAACACCGATAGCTATCAGGTTGCATACTATGCAATCGGCGGAACGATAATGAGCAATGCAGAGCTTCTTGCAAATGTGGACGGGGCAAAGGATATTGACCTTGTAAGAACTGCTGCTGATGCTGAAACTGTTAAGAAAGCCTGGGCATGTGCGAAGGAGCTTGATCGCCGTGAAGTAGTAAAGCTCAGTGATAATGCATTTTTGGGAAAGCTTGTTAAGCAGGCGGAGGCTCAGGAGGAAATCAACGTAGATATTACAGCACAGCTTGACACTGACCTCATAGTAAATGTAGGCGACAGCCGTCCTGGTGGATACAACGGTCGTGATGACGCTTTGATTCAGGCAATGGGCAATACTGTTACATTGGTATCACCTCGTGATGAAAACTATATTGATAAGGATGCAGGCAGAAGCTTCACACTTTCGGGCGGATATGACGGAAACGGTAACGATTCTGTAAAGGTAGGTACATCATCTGTTAAGTTTGATATGGGCGATAAGCTCTTAACACGTGTAAGCTTCCTTGTTGACTGTATTGATACAAAGGTAAGCAGATTGAACGGCGGCACAGTAAAGGCTGTTATTACCTATACAGACGGAACAACCGAAGAGGTAAGAGGTCAGCTACGCAGAAGTGATACCTGGTACACAAACCAATACGGTGCGTTTGCGACAATTACATATGCTCATTATGATGAAGCTACAGGTCTTTATGCTGACGGCAGAGTTAGCGTAGAGGACGAAAGTGATAAATATTGCTTATTGAGTAATTTCGGATTTGATATTTCAACAGCTAAGACTGTTGCAAGCGTTGAACTTATGGGTGGCGAGTATACATATTATGTTTTCGGTGTAAATGCGGTTCCGTATACTAATGCGGCATTGGAAGAGAATTTAGCTGTGTTTGAAACTGTTACAGGTGCGGCAGATGTAAACGAAAGCAATGCGAAGACTGCACTTTTGGGTGCGTCATCGGCGCTTGAGCTTCATGCAAGAGGATATGAGCTTGACAGTGAATCGCTTGCAATGGCACGTGAGGTTTATACAGCGGCGTTAATGTATATTTCGGGTGATACTGAATTGTCATTTAAGCCGTCGCTTACCGTAGAGAACGGCACGGCTACTGTATATGTTACAATGACCAATACAACAACAGATGATGCAACTTATGTGATGATTATTACTGCATATGACAGCAACAACGAGCTTGTGGGTATGATTGCAGGGAAAGAAAAAACGCTCTATGCTTCAACTCCTGCGACGAGCGACAGCATTACACTTACAAAGCTACCGAGCAATGCAGTAACATATAAGGCTATGGTATGGGACGGATTAAAGACAATGAAACCATATGCCGTGGCAGAAACTAAATAAACTATCCTCGGTATTAACGGCAAATATAAGTGAAAGATTAAAATCTTTCACTTAATTGCCTTTAATTTGTGAAAGGAGATAGATAGATGACTAAGAAAAGATTAATTGCGTGTTCACTGATATTTGCGATGCTGCCTTCGTTTTCTGCTCTTGCAGAGAATGAAAATGCTGTATACATAGATATTACTGCGGACAGCGATATGTTTCTCAAAACATCAACTAATGTGAATAAAGCATATGCAGATGATTTGTATTACTATGACGGTGCACAGTTTGCTGATGCGATTGTGGAGTTTAACGATATAAGCTACAGACTTTACAGCGATGATTCCGTGATGGACAGTAAGGTGAACGACGTTGCAAAGGTTCAGGATACCAATCTGGAGATTGCAATGGACAATAATCCTGCAAAGACTATCGGCGTAATGCTTTTCACAAGAGAGGATGTGACAGATAATACTGTCAGCGTCAGCGTTAATTATGAAAATGGTAGTTCTGAGGACTATGCAATAGATGTTTTGAGTATTACTGAGTCGGAAAACTCTGTCGGTGCAGGCGCTCCTTTAGAGGTAGTTAAGCAGAGTGCTATTCTGTATAAAGCAGTTGAGGTTTCCGATGTAGATGCATATCTGCATAGCTATATTATAGACCTTTCAGAAAGTGTTAATAAAAGCGTTGCACTTGAATCTATAATATTACCTGCGGCAGATTTCACATATTACGTTGCTGCTGTTACGCAGGTTAATTACAGTGAAGAGGAATTGGGAAGTTTCACACAACAGATTATAAAAGAGTTGTACGATAAGTATGCCGATATAAACTTCAAGCAGCTTGCTGAAGAAGAGGACGGGGTAAATCTGACCGATGCAGAGGAATTGAAACAGTCGCTTCTCAGTCAGTTTGGTAAAACGGAAGAAGCAACAGAAGAAAATATTGAAAGAATATCACTGCTTATTGAAGGTTGCAAACTATATAAAACCGTTATAGACTGTCAGGCAGGTATTGCAGAAATTGAAGAAAAATATCTTGATGCCAGTGCAGAGTTTGAGGAGTTAGAGGATACAGCATTAACTGATGATGATTATGCTGAACTCGGAAAACTTATTGGTCTTTATGAAAACTACGAAGAGTTGGATAAAGACAGACTGTATGAGATTGCAGATTATTACGGTATTACAGAGAATATAAATATTGAGCTGGATTTGTCAAATAAAGATAAGATTCAGATATTATATGATGCTTACGGTAAAGCATCGCTCAAATCGGAATTAAGAGCTGAAATCGAAAAATATTATAATACATATATCACAAAAGATATTTCGGAAATCACATCAAGCGATGAACCTGCTTTACTGGCTATGATAGAAGCTTTTGATAAAGCAAAAGAAGCCGGAATTGAGTTTAGTGAATATAATGATGGGTATATAAAACATTTATATAACGACTACGAAAATTATCTCACAAGCGAGGATGGGTATGCTGTTGATATTTCGGCCTCGTATAATGCAGACAGTATTGCTAATGCAGGTGACAGAGCAGATTCATCAACATGGTATGAATGCAATGACAATATTTCGGGAAATAAGATACTGAATGCATCACACGGTAATATTTCATCATATACCGCATCAAACGGAACGCTGTTAATAAAGGAATATGAATACACAGAAACCGGCAGTACAACATCACCGTATAAGTTTACAGCGACGGGTTATAAAATACCGTTTATCATTCCGTCAAACGGATTAAGCGGCGGTGCTTGTGATGCTGTGTTGTTTGAAGCAAATTCAGACAAAACATATACTGTTAATATGAACAGTGTATATACAAACAAGATTTATTTCCTGATGTCCGGAGCGGAATCAGAATTTTCTGTAAATGTGTTATATAACGACGGAACAGAAGAGCTTGTCACCTTTAAGCTTAACACAACAGCACAGCTTGTTGATAAGGTCAAGACAAAAGGTTATGAAAATCTTGTGGGTTACATCACATCAGGTGATTACGGCAACTATAACCTTGGTACGGACGGTGTAATTTACAGAAACGACGGTAATGTAACAAACGGTCTGGGAGTGTTTGCTATTGAACCTGATTCACAAAAAGGCGTAACATCAATTACATTCTATCCAACAACAAAAAATGCGGCACTTTACGGTATTTCTGTTATGCCCGAAGCAAACAGTGTTATTTCACAATACACCGAAGGTTTATATAATGAAATCGTAACAGAAACAGGAGTTGATACTTCTGACAAGAATAAGGTTGTGCAGTTAGTGCTTGCATATAATGAATGTGCAAGAAGAGGCTTGTATATATCAGGTATTGATGCAGATATATTAGCAGAGCTTAATAACAGAGTTCTTACAGCTTCAGGTTCGGTTTACAGAGTTGATAAGGATACAGTAAAGGCAGAGATAACATTTAGTGTCCCTGTTGATGTAGATTCTGCAAAATCGGCTTTGAGTGTGACAATTAACAGAAAGACAACAACAGATTACGAGGCGACCTTTGACGAGACTTCAACTGTTATGACTGTTGATATTCCGATGAGCAAAGAGGGGACAGAGTCACTTGTTGTATCGGTTGCATCGACAGTTAAAATTAATGATTTTAAGAATATAACAATGATATATCCGGTAAGCATTGATACTGAAATTGCACCATATATTACAGCAGGATATATCGGCAGTAATATGAGCATTGCAAATAATTCTGCTACATCACAGGCTTATATTGTATATGTTCAGGCGGCTGATGAAGAAAAGGTATATTCTGTTAATATGATAGAAGGAACTATAAACGGTGGACGTGAAATATCGCTTTCGATGCCGATTTGGGATTATCCGGATGATGCCGTTATTTCTACAGCTGTTTTAGATGCGATTACATTAGCTCCGTTATATGAAATTTCGGCAATTCCAAACTGTGAGGAAGAGACTGTTACCGGTGCTTCATATGAAGAACCGTCATTTGATTTGGAAACAAAAGTTTTAAAAATTAACGGTTTTACACCATCGCTGAATGAAGGTAAAACGGTATCGGTTACGGTAAAGGTTGCCGGTACGGTAATTTATTGCGGTTTGGTAAAAACAAATGCGGATGGGTATTTCAGCTTTAATATTCCTGTAGATACCGATATGGTTTCGACCGGTACACTTGAAATTAAAGTCGGCGGTGATGATTTTTCATCATATATTTTAAATAACAATATCAGCATTTCAAGTGATAATGCAAAAATGACTTTTGTAAACAGACTTAAGAATGCATCATCGTCTGATGAGGTTTACACACTTTTAAATCAGGCAGAGGAAGTTTTATCTATAAGCTTTAATCCATTGGAATATATCATGACTGATGAGACTTTGCTAAACAATCTTGCGGAGCGTATATTTGCACTAAAGGATGAAATTGAAGCGATTGATGCAGATGATAGCTCAGCCGAAGTCGGAAGAAAGGCTGCATTTGTACAGACAATCATAAAGCAGCAGACAATCCTTGAATGTATCAAAAACGGCGAAAAGGACTTGTATTCAGATGAAACAATTCTTTTGTACGATGATTTAATGGGTTATTCTATGATAGACAGTGACAAAGTGACATTGTATAATCTGTTTACGGACGGAATGAGCGAAACAGGACAAAAAGCCGTTATAAACACCATTAACAAAAAGAACTATGCTGACTGTGAGAGTTTGCGTGATGATTTAGAAGAAATTATAATGCTAAATGCATTGCTTTATCCGTCAACAAACGGAGTAGGGTATGTCAAAAACGTACTCACGAAGGCAAATGCTGATGCGGTAGGGATTACAATTACAAAATATCTGAATCTCAAAGATAAGTCGGAGGCATCGGCACATATTGCAAATATGTCAATATCTTCTCTTGAAGATGTTGAGGACTACATAGCCACTTTGGAATCGTCAGGCAACAGCGGTGGCGGTGGTGGCGGCGGTTCGTCATCATCAAGCTCCAATTCAGGTTTTGTAAGCCAGTATCCTGTTGCAGATGCATTTGTTCCGACACAGGATATATCCGGAACAGGTCAGGAAAAATTACAGGCAACGGGAAAAACTGTGTTTTCTGATTTGCCGAGTTCACACTGGGGATATAATCAGGTAATGGTTTTGTGTGAGAACGGAATAGTCAGTGGATACGGCGACGGAACATTCGGTACGGACAGAACAATAACACGAGCAGAGTTTGTAAAGCTCATGTGCCTTGTAAAAGGTATCAATGTCGGAGGATATGAAAACATATTTACAGATGTAAACTCCAACGACTGGTATGCCCCGTATGTATGTGCGGCGTATAAAGCAGGACTCGTAAACGGTATTTCAGATACAGAGTTCGGTGCTGATTTACCAATATCAAGACAGGATATATGCGTCATTCTTTACAGAGGCGATAACACTGTGTCGGATATACAACCTGAATTCAGTGACAGTAAGTCTATTTCCGATTATGCGGTAGAAGCAGTAGGATATTTCAGTGAAAAGGGCATTGTTAACGGTTTTGACGGAAACGTGTTCAGACCTTTAGAGAACGCCTCAAGAGTACAGGCTGCAGCAATTATATATAATTATACGACTATAAATTGAGAGGAGTGAATGTTTCGTGAAAAAAATGATTTCACTAATACTTATGTTAAGTATTTTGTGTGCGTTTGTTCCTTGCAGAGCTGTTACATTTTCTGACGTTGAGGATTCAGAAGCCATTGATGTTATAACCGG
>CAYMCT010000014.1:0-13654 GCA_964389075.1 uncultured Lachnospiraceae bacterium | reverse complement strand
TGTAAACAGTGGATTCTTTATGGAACTCAAGCCGTCAAAAACAAAGCTTACAGAAATCCCGATAGATGAGATTTCTGCAGTGTTCATCGGCTCAAAAGATTTCATAAAACGCAACGCATCAGGCGCAGGCAAGCGTTTAACGAAAGCATTATATCCCTACGAGCGTTCTTCAAAAAAATCGAAGAATGCACTCATTTCAGGCTTGGATATATTCTATGTTGAAACAGTTGACAATGACTGTTCGTTTATGTGCGTTTACGGCTATTCACCATCGGCAGTTGCCGAAATAGTCGGTTCGCTCTACGAGTATAATCCGAATATATATATCAAAGTAAACAGCCGTGAATACAAACGTCATATACAGAAATTACAGCAAAAGTTCGGAAACGTATAAAGTAAATAGCCACGGCACTGCCGTGGCTATTTGTTTAAAATCAAAGGAGAGATTAAAATGAAAAAAAGGATTGTATCATCATTGCTCACACTTTGCCTTGCATTCGGTTTATTTACAACCGTTTTAGCCTCAGACACCACCACATACACATTCAGTGGTGTTTATGCCGCTAAGCCCGGTGATACTGTAGATGTAACTAATGCAAAGCTCACAGACGAAATTACAGTTACAACATCAGGTCTTATGAATTATAAAAGTGTAGGCATAACCGACCTTGAGCATCACGGTGAAATCGGATGCAAGCCTATAAGCGGCAACTTCAAGGCTGACGGACACTATATGTTCCTCGGCACAGCATCAACCAACGATAATACCGTATTTACATTAAACTTGCCGACTATAGAAAAAGGAAGTACAGTTACATTTACATATGCAAAGCCTATAATTACAAACAACGGCTCTACATGGAGAAACACAAACGACCCGTACGCATATTTCAAAATCGGTGACCGCTATCTTTCCATCAATGGCGATGAAATGGATACGTGGTACACAAAATCTGTCACCATCGGCGAGGACGCAAATGAGATTGTATTCACCTGCAACAAATGGGGGTCGGTTGCTGTAAGTAAAATTGAAATAACAAAAAGCGACTCAGCTTTGCACAATCTCAAAATCAAATCAACACAGTATGCAAACGTAACAGTAAACGGAGTTAAATTCTATGCTGATGAGAACGGAGAGCTTTCACTTCCGTCATTTGCAGATGGTGAAACAATCACCGTTAAAGCCGAAAAAGACGGCTATGCATCAAAAGAAGAAACTGTTACCGTAAACGGTGCTGATGTAAATATTGATATTCCGCTTGAAAGCGAAACAGGTGCAGTATACTACGAATCAGATTTTGGCAACAGCACAGGTAATCTTACACTTGACGGCGAATTTGGAATAGGCAATATTGCAACAAAAGACGTAACAAAGCTTGGTATCCGTTTCACATTTGGTGAGGGTGGTGAGCTTTCAGTCCTGAGCGAAAACGGTGCTGTGGCAACGCTACGTTACGATGACGGAATATATTTAGATGATGAGCTTATCACAAAAAAGGACAATGCAGAGCTTACACTTGCCTTTGATAAAACGAACAAAAAAACAGTAGTTTCAGAAAACGGAATGAACTCTCCAAGAAACGGTATCCAGCCTGATATAATAAAATCCATTTCGGGCAAAAATGTATCCATAGAATATATCTCCGTTTCATATCCTAATACTACAAAAATAAACATAGACGGTCCTGATAAAATATCATCACTGCCGCATACTTACACAATTTCATACTCAATAAAACCAGAATATCAGTTACCCGGTACTGCTGTAACAACATCAGTAACAGGCAACGATAAAGTATCAATAGACAAAAACGTATTATTCATTAATTCCGGTGCAAGCGGAACAGCTACAATATGTGCAGAATACAACGGTGCAAAAGTAACAAAGGAAATTGAGATAATACCTAACCCCGAAATTGTACAGCATAGCAACAACGGTACAATACTTAATCTCGGCTCAACACAGCAGTTTGTTCTGGAAGAAGCTTATGATAAATTCGGCAACAGCCTGCTTGAAGAGGTGTCGGTAAAAGACGAAACAGAAAACCGCTATGTAACCAAATATGCAAAGACAATAGATTTTAAAAGTTATACATCATCAGATGAATCGGTAATCAAAATTGATGAAAGCGGTATGATGACAGCCGTAGGAAAAGGCACAGCCACTGTTTCGGTAAATGCATATACAGGCATTGAAAATATTCTTTCTTATGAATATACCGTTGACTGTTTCTATACAGAGGGCATAACCGATGATGGTATTACCTATATCCCCAATGTGTTTTCTGAAAATGAAAACATAATAGGCTATAAAATATCATACAGTGACGGTACATCGGAAGATATTGAACTCACAAGTATACCTGCTTACGAAGTAAAAGCAGATGCAACTGCTGTTATTACATACTACGCCAATGACAATAAGCTTATTTCAGCTCGTTCAAAATCTGTTAAAGCAGGAGATAAAATCGAAATATCCGGCTCAAATAAAGCTGTTTATCTCTATAGCGAGGGCATATTCACAAAGGTAACGGAAGCTGATACCGAAATGTCCGGATTTAAGGCAGAACACGTAGCCGGTGAAAAATTTGAAGTTGCACCTGTATATACATTCACAAACGTAGGTGACGTTAAGGATGACGGAAAAACCTTTGATACAAAATTTGCAAACGGTGTTTATAACATCACATTCAAGAAAGCCGATACCTGGCGAGGTGATATATTCGTAAACGGATATATGGTCGGTAACAATGTAGATCAATCAGATACAGACAGAAAACTCACAGAGGGTTCGCTTTATGTCGCAGAAGATATAAAGATAAAAAATGGCACATTAAATGTATCAATGACAGACGGTTCAACAACACTTGATTATGTAACAGTTGAAAAACAACCTGAATTCAGAGAAAGACCGCACCGTGTATATATCATAGGCGACTCTCTCGCCTGCAACTACTACGGCGAATTTTCACAGGAGGTAGGCGGAGGCCGTGCCGGCTGGGGGCAGCAGCTGCCAAACTTCTTGAACGTACCTGTTACAAATCTTGCAAACAGCGGTCAGTATGCCGCAGGACTGTATAAAACAGCTTTCCCGTCTGTTATAGAAAACGGCTGTGAGGGCGATATTCTTCTCATTGAATGTGGTTATAATGACAGAAATTATTCAAACCGTGACGAGATGATTGAATGTGTGAAAGCTATGATTTCACAGTGCCGCAAAGCACGCATAATACCGATACTCGTAACCCCTAACGCATCAAAGCACGACTACAAACCATCTGTTGTATGGAGTAACTATTTAAGAGATATTGCTTATGATACAGGTGTGTCACTCATAGACCTTTCACAGGAAAGCTATGACTTCTTATATTCGCTCTACGGCGATGACACAGAAACGGTAACAATGAACTACAATCTCACGGCTGTCGGAGGAGATACGCTCCACTCATCATATGCGGGTGCATATAAGTGGGCAGAAATTGTTGCTCAAGGATTAAAAGATATAGGAAATGCTGATATGGTAAACACTGAGTTCACTTATACATTTACTGATACCTTAGGTAATACAATAACAGCACAGGTTAAATAACATCAAAAGAGGATGTCAAGCGGCATCCTCTTTGTGTTTATTTCGCCATATCAAGCATAAGCTCATAAAGCTTTTCCAGTGCATCTGTTTTTGCCATCTTTTTAAGGTTCTCTGACATCGTCTTTAAGCCTTGTTCATCAGACAGCATTTTTTCTATTTTATCATACAATGCCTTTGCACTAAGCTCTGATTCAACAAGAACTTCTGCCGCACCGCATTTTTCAAACTCACGTGCATTCTGCTCCTGATGGTTACGTACTACGTTCGGTGACGGGATAAGTATTGACGGCTTGCCCAAAGCCGCAATTTCAGATACTGTTATTGCACCTGAACGTGATACAACAACATCAGCCGCCGCCATAACCTCTGCCATATTGTCAATGTACGGTGTTATGGTTATGTCACTTTCTGTACCGTCTATGCCGACTTCTTTTGCGGCGTTCTTTACTTTTTCATAGTTTCGCTCGCCTGTTCCGAAAAGCAACTTTATATTCCCGGCCTTCTTTATGTCCGGCAGCATAGCAACAACAGTTTCGTTAATTCTGTCAGCGCCAAGACTTCCGCCGAATATAAGCACAAACGGCTTATCTATGCCGAGTTTTGTGCGTGCCGCTTCCTTGTCCGCAACAAGGATTTCGCCACGTATGGGATTGCCTGTTACAACACACTTATCCTTTGCCTTTAGGAAGTTTTCCGTTTCGTCAAAGCTTAATGCAAGGTATTTTACATACTTTTCTGAACCTTTAACTGTAAGACCGGGATATACGTTCTGCTCGTGTATCAGTGCGTTTATTCCCTCTTTATGTGCCGCCATTGCAACAGGTCCGCTCACATATCCGCCTGTGCAAACTATGCAGTCAGGCTTGAATTTACGGATTATTCTGCGACAGTCGCTGCGAGCCTTTAAAAGCTTTTTTATTACCGAAATGTTTTTCAGCATATTCTTACGGCTGAACCCCGCAATATCAATATATTCAATATTGTATCCTGCTTTCGGTACAAGCTTTGTTTCAAGACCGCTCCGTGTACCGATAAACAGCGCCTCAAACTCCTTATCCTGCGACTTGGTATAATCTGCTATTGATATAGCCGGATTGATATGTCCGCCTGTGCCGCCACCGGCAAATATGACTCTCATTGCTTCAAAACCTCCTGATGTTTAATCTTTGACACTCTTACGGGATATATTAAGCAGTATTCCCATCTCCAGAAGAAGTGTAAGAATTGATGTACCGCCATAGCTGAAGAACGGCAATGATACACCTGTATTTGGGATAATAGATACTGCAACACCCATATTGAATATGGTTTGTATACCAAGCTGTGATGCGATTCCTACACAGGTAAGCGTAGACCATACATCAGGTGCATTCATAGCAATGCGTACCGCTTTCAGCAACAGTGCAACGAACAGCAGAACTATAATCGCCGCTCCGACAAAGCCGAGCTCTTCGCATATTACGGAAAATATAAAATCGTTATACGGCTCCGGAAGATTTGAATACTTCTGTATTCCCCTGCCCAGACCTAAGCCGAACAGCCCGCCTGAACCGATGGCGTACAAGCTCTGCGATATCTGATAGCCTTCATCCTGAGCATTCGCAAACGGGTCAAACAAAGATTCAAGTCGTGCCATTCGCACCTCGTCAAACTGAAGATATATTAATACAGCCACACCCATCACGATAGCACCTATAATCATTGGTTTAATCGGGGTTCCGGCAACCATCATTACACATACCGCAATTCCGGCAATAACAATAGTACCGCTAAGATGTGTTTCTGCCATCATCAGCGCAGATACTATACCTATAATTCCAACACAAACCATATTACTGCCGAGCTTTGTTAAATCAATCAGACCTATTTTTACCATATATGCAATATACATAGCTATCATAGGCTTCATAAGCTCTGACGGCTGAAGCTGAACAATCGGTGTAGGCAGCCAACGTCTTGAACCGTTTACCTCAACACCAATTCCGGGGATAAGCACAAGGAGCAGCAGTACCACGCATATCCAGAACGCAATAGGTATAAATTTCAGCCATTTATCAAGATTCAATCGTGATATTGCAAGCATACCAAAAGTTCCTGTAATAATAGCATAAATCTGCTTTCTGAAGAAATAATACGGGTCATCAGCTCTGATTCCTGCAGGCGATGATGCCGAAAGCATTACGATAAGACCTACCGCAACTATAAGGAATATCAAAAATAACAGTGTCAGGTCCATTTTACCGTACTGGAATACCGACGCTTTTGTCTTTGTTTTTTTAGCCTCAAGCCTTATAGGTTCATATGTTCTTCGCTCCGGTGGAGAGCTGTTATATGTAGTTTTGCTTTGTGACGTGTTTATTGGAGTTCTTCGCCTGTTCTGCGATGTTACCCTTCTTGTTCCGCCACTGTTTCTTGACTGTGCCATGTACAGCTCCTTTCGTTTTTATGCAAAGTATGCCAATACACAAAGTGCCAGCGTTATCCATGAGAACACTGATACAATCTTTGTTTCTTTCCAGCCGACCATCTCAAAATGGTGGTGCAAAGGTGACATTTTAAATATTCTTCTTCCCTCGCCGTACTTCTTCTTGGTGTACTTGAAATATGCAGTCTGCATAATAACGGAAAGTGTTTCCGCAAAATATATAAAACCTACTATTATGAGATACAGATGCATATTGAGATCAACCGCCATAAGCGCTATACTGCCGCCCAAGAACAGCGAGCCGGTATCGCCCATAAACACCTTCGCCGGATATTTATTAAACATCAGAAACGCAAAAAGTGCAGCTGCAAGTGTGACTGCGAACAGCTTAACACCCGGCTCCTGCGGAACGATTACGAATGCTGAATATACCGCAAAGAATGCCGCAACCAAAAGTGTTATGCTTGCCGCAAGACCATCAAGACCGTCGGTGAGGTTTACAGCATTTACCGTTCCTACCACCACAAACATAACAAACGGGATATACAGCCACAGCGGAATTTCTACTGCATATTTTATAAACGGGACAATAACCGTAGTGTTGAGCAGTCCCATAAAATACATAACCACAACATATAATGCAGCAAGCAATAGCTGCAATACAAACTTCTGCAATGCAGTAAGACCGAGATTACGCTTTTTTACAACCTTTATAAAATCATCTACAAAACCGATTGCGCCAAAGCCAAGCGATACCACAAACAGAACAACCGCTTTCATTATCTTGTCAGTTAAGCTGTTTGTCAATGCAAGTGCAACAACTGCCGCAATAACAGCAACGCCTGTACCTGTTATGAACATAATTCCGCCCATTGTAGGCGTACCTGATTTTTTTTGATGCCATGCAGGACCTTCCTCACGGATTTCCTGACCATACTTAAGCTTATGAAGCCATTTAATAAATGACGGACCGAGAATTGCTGTAACCGCAAATGCTATCACCCACGCCATTATTCCTATGTATCTACTCATTTTATGTCCACTCCTTTTTACAGTGATTTCAAAGCTTCAGCAATTGCCGAAAACTTCATACCGTGCGATGCTTTTACAAGAATACTGTCACCCTCACGCACGAGTTCCGGAAGATTTGCAACCACATCGTCTGTCTTGTCATATGCTGTTACATGTTCCAAGCCTGCCGCTTTTGCACCCTCTGCAAGCTTTTTTGCATTCTCTCCTGCGGTTATAAGCACATCAACACCCGATTTTGCTACAAATTTACCAAGCTCATAGTGTGAGTCAGCAGCAAATTCACCCATTTCCAGAATATCGCCAAGGATTGCAACACGTCTTTCCATAAGCGATAACTGCTGTACCTTAACAGCTGCCCGCACTGAATCGGGTGATGAATTATAGCAATCGTTGATTATCTCCATTCCGTTACAGTCGATAACCTCCAATCGCTGTGATGTATATTCACAGTTTTTAAGTCCTGTGATACACTCATCAACACTTACGCCGAAATGCAGTCCCGCACAGACAGCCGCAAGGGCGTTGTATACATTATGTATGCCCGGCTGTAATATCTCCGCCTTGAACTCTGTATCTCCATATACGACCGTAAACTCGACACCGTGCATACCGTGGCTTACAATATCCTTAGCACGCACATCGTTATCCTCGTTCATACCGAACCTTACAAGCTTGCAGTCAAGACCCGATACCGTTTTTAAGTATTCATCATCACCGTTTATGTAAAGTGTGTTTTTATCAGTAAACTGCTTTGCAATCTCAAGCTTTGCTTTTAAAATCCCCTCACGTGAGCCGAGATTTTCTATGTGCGACATACCTATATTTGTTATGATTGCCGCATCAGGCATTGCAATATTTGCAAGATATTCAATCTCACCGAAATGGTTCATACCCATTTCGATAACTGCCATTTCGTGCTCTGCCTCTATTCCGAACACAGTAATCGGCAAGCCCAGATCGTTATTGAAATTATGCGGTGTTTTATGGGTTTTATAGTGCTGTGACAAAACTGCCGAGACAAGGTCTTTTGTGGTTGTTTTACCCACACTGCCGGTAATTGCAACTGAAGGAATTAAGTATTTCTTCTTATAATATTTGGCAATATCACCGAAAGCTTTTCTTGTGTCCTCTACCTTTATAATTGTTGCACCTTTTATCGGCTCCATAGGTTTATGGGTAAGTGACGCAGATGCACCGTGGTTGAGTGCTGATTTTATAAAATCGTGACCGTCAGCCTTTTCGCCGATGATGGGAACAAACAGCACTCCCTCACCCACTTCTCTCGAATCCTTGCTGACTGCTGTGATTTCCATACCTGCTGTATTAGCAGACTTTGATATAAGCGTACCGTTAGTCGCCTTCAAAATATCCTTTACGGTTAGCACCTGCATTGTGTTTTCCTCCATATCAACAAACAAAGGGGCTGTTCCAAAAATATATAATTGAAACAGACCCCGTGTTTTACTTATTCTTTAAATGTTTATATACTTCTATTCGTTCGTCAAAATCAAATTTCTCTTTACCGATTATCTGATATGTTTCCTGACCTTTTCCGGCAAGAATGATAACATCACCCTTTCCGGCAAAATCAAGAGCAAAGCCTATCGCCTCACGACGGTCTGTAATAAGAGTATACTCACCGTCAGTTCTCTGCATACCAACTTCAATCTCACGAACAATCGCTTCAGGGTCCTCTGTTCTTGGGTTGTCTGACGTGATAATACTGTAGTCAGAATATTTACCCGCAATCTCGCCCATAACAGCACGTTTTGAATTGTCACGGTCACCGCCGCAGCCGAACAATGTGATTGTTCTGCCTTCAGCAAAGCCTTTTACGCACTTAATTATATTTTCAAGTCCGTCAGGTGTATGAGCATAATCTATGATAACCGTGTAGTCTGTATCTGTAGGTACTACCTCTACTCTGCCCACAACGCCCGTTGCTTTTTTCAGTCCGTCCAATACGGTTTCAATGTCTATACCAAGCTGTAACGCAGCACCCGCAGCACACACAGCATTGTAAACGCTGAATCTGCCCGGTATCTGGATATATGCCTTATATACATTTCCATTGTATACCATATCAAACTCAGTACCGCGTGATGTGATTTTTATGTTCTCTGCTTTCAGGTCACAATCATCGGAAAGACCTGTTTTTATTATATCACCGCAAGCCTTACGCTCATAAATCGCTTTACCGCCGTCGTCATCATAGTTCACAACACCTGATTTTGAAATTTCAAAAAGCTTTGCTTTTGCGTTCAGGTAATTTTCCATTGTGCCGTGGAAATCAAGATGATCCTGAGTGAGATTGGTAAACACACCCACATCAAATTCGCAGCCGTATACACGGTCAAGCTCCAATGCGTGGCTTGAAACCTCCATAACAACGTATTCAGCTCCGTTATAAACCATTTCTGTGAACAGCTGCTGAAGCTCCAGCGAGTTAGGGGTTGTAGGAGTTGTGCTCTTTGTGAGCAGAACCTTGTCGCCGATTATGTTCTGATTGGTACCGATTATGCCGACACGCTTGTTTGCTGCCTCAAGTATGCTCTTTATAAGATACGTTATAGTAGTTTTTCCGTTTGTACCGGTGATACCTACAAGTGCAAGCTTTTCAGATGGGTTTTCATAGAATGTACACGCAAGTGTTGCTATTGCTTTGCGTGAGTCACTGACATAAATAACAGGAACTGAAACATCAATTTCGTCCTCTGCCACAATCACCGCCGCACCTTTTTCTGCAGCAGACTGAGCATATTTATGTCCATCTGTTTCGTAGCCTTTTATGCATACGAACACATTACCGGGCATTACTTTTCTTGAGTCGTAAGCTATGCCTGTAATGTCGACATCCTTTATAGCATCTGTACATTGCTCTTTGAACAATTCACTTGCTAACATTATGACACCCCCATCTTATTAGTCATTCGTTTGTTGTCTGAATTCCACACCCACTATTGTACCCGGTGTAACCATTGTACCCGGTTCAATTGTCTGCGTTGCTGCAAACGCACTTGTTGCTTCACTGTGACCCGCACCGCTGATTTCAAAATTGAGATCACGCAGGTTGAGTATGTATTTCGCATCCTTAACAGATGTTCCCGAAAGATCAGGCACTTCAATTAACTGTTCTTCGTCCCTGTCCTCGGTGTATATGATTATGAGCGATTCATTTTCAAGCTTTTCGCCCGGTAACGGCAGCTGGTCAATAACAGTTGTTCCGTTACCCTTAACCTTATATGTAAGACCGGTGTCTGTAACCAGTTTCTTTGCCTCGTCAACCACTGTACCTCTGAGCTCAGGCACCTCTGTATACACATCAGCCTCTTCCTCAGCAGTGTACTGCTTGCTCACACCAAGATAATTAAGTGATTCAGCAAGAATTTCGCCGGCAACCGGAGCCGCAATTGTTCCGCCGAACTTATTGGCTGTTTGCGGTTCATCGAACATAACAAGACAAATCAGTTCAGGGTCGTCTGCCGGAGCAAAGCCGATAAACGACGCTATTCGTTTATCACTGCCTCGCGGCTGTTTTTCTGATGTTCCGGTTTTTCCTGCTATTCTGTAACCCTTTACATATGCGTTTTTACCGGTTGCGTTCTTGTCCGCAACGACCGCCTCAAGCATCGTACGCATACGCTCGGATGTACTTTCTGATATAACTCTGTTTACACTTTCCGGCTCGTAGCTCTTAACTACTCCATCGTCGTTTGTTATTTCCTTTACTATAAGCGGACGCATTCTCTCGCCCCCGTTTATTACTGCCGAAACTGCTGTTATAAGCTGTAAAGGCGTAATCTGGAAGCCCTGACCAAACGATGATGTTGCAAGGTCAACCTCATTCATATCATCATAATAAATACCTGTAGACTCTCCGCCAAGCTGTACACCTGTTTTGGTTGTGAAGCCAAATGCTTCAAAATAGTCCATAAAGGTTTCTTCGCCCATAGAAAGACCTACATCCATAAATACAGGGTTGCAGGAGTTTTTAACACCCTCCGCAAAGGTCTGTGCGCCGTGGCCGTTATTGTTTGCACATTCAATTTTTCTGTCAGCTACCTGCTTGAAGCCGGGGCAGAAAAAGTTTGTGTTCTCGTCTACCACATTTTCTTCAATGGCAGCTGCCGCTGTTATTATCTTAAAGGTCGAACCCGGCTCGTATGTGTCAGATACCGCCTTATCTCGCCACATCTTCTGACGTGCCTGGGACACATATGTATCCGATAAATTGTCCGGATCCTCTGTAGGACGTTCTGCAACCTCGCCGTCCTCATCTATATATTCATCTTCATATTTCGGTTCAAATTCAACTGCATACTGCAGGAACTTTGAAAGGTCATACGGGTTATTGCAGTCAAAATCAGGCTTTGTTGCAATTGCAAGTATCTCGCCCGTTTTCGGATTCATTACTATGCCTGCAGCACCTTCTTTAAGCTCGTTTTGAAGAACTGCTTCTTCAAGATGCTTTTCAAGGAAATGCTGTATGCTCTCGTCTATAGTGAGAACAACATCACAGCCCTCAACCGCTGCATTGAGGTATTCCGCCTCCTGCTCTTCAAGCGTTGTACCGCTTGCATTTCTGTTCTGGGTAATCTCGCCGTTTGTACCCGACAGATAGCTTTCAAACTGAAGCTCTATACCCTGCAGACCGTTATTGTCAAAACCGGTAAAGCCAAGAACGTGCGATGCTACATTATACGGATAATACCGTTTTGCGTCGTTTTCAAAATATATTCCCGTAAGCGCAGTTTTTAGTTTTGTTTTAGCTTTATCTTCATCTTCGTCTTTTGCCTCACCGCTGAGCTTTGGATTGATAAGCTCCTCAATTGCATTGCTCTCTTCAGCGCTGAGCTTTCTCTTTATTATCTGATATTGCAGATCACCCGTAAGACACGAACGAAGCTTAGCCTCGGTCATACCAACTATAGGCGATAACACTTTTATACAGGTGTTAAGGTCGCCGTAGTTCTTAATATCCTGAGGGTTGCACACCAGTGTTTTTACCGATGCCGATTCTGCAAGGATTTTGCCGTTTCTGTCGTAAATACTGCCTCTGGGCGCACGCTCCAGGGTTACGGCAGTCTGTATTTCTTTTGCTGTTTTTGCGAGTTCAGGACCCCGTACTATCTGCCACCAGGCCATCGCCGTAAGAACAGCCGCAAAGCCTATAAAGAAAACTGCTACTATAATCATAGTACGCTTCCTGATACTGTTTAATGACGGTAATGCCAACTATATCATTCCTTTTATTAGATCCTCTTTGTATTATATGCTGAAAAAGTCTACTATATTACCAACAATCTCACTTACCATTTCAGAAAATCTGTTTCCGAAGCCTTCTACCTGATTTGCTGTTTTCTCTGTCATATCACTCTTTTTAACATCTATGTACACAATCTGATGACGTTCGGGTCTGTGCATACCAAGCCGCTCGGTCGCTTCCTGCTCAATCTTCGATAAGTCAATGCTCTGCTCCAGCTCGAATGCAATCTGTGATGTCATCGCAGACTCAAATTCATACTCTGAACGCACACTTCCAAGCTCTGACTGAATTTCGTGTACCTCAATAAACTGCATTATCATAAACAATGCCGACAAACACACAATCAGGACAGAGGCAACCTTAGCAGGATAGCTTATTCTGTTCTGACTGATATTGACTTTTCTGTTTTCAGAATTTTTCTTACGTTCCGATTCTTTATATTCGTATTTATACGCTAAATTACCGTAAGTCAATGTTATCTTCCTCAATTCCTCGATTATAACTTAATTGCACATCTTAGCTTTGCACTCTTTGACCTTGAATTTTCGTTCAATTCCTGCTCCGACGGTAAAATCGGCTTTGAATTGATGCGTTTAATTGCGGGCTTGTTACCGCATACGCATACCGGGAAATTTTTAGGACAAATACAGCCCTGTGCAAGCTCTGCAAATACCTTCTTTACTATCCTGTCTTCTAACGAATGGAAGGTTATTACACTTATAACTCCGCCCGGACTTAAACAGTCCACAAAATCACGAATGGCTTTGTCAAGTATTCTAAGCTCCCCATTTACTTCAATTCTCACGGCCTGAAATACCCGTTTTGCGGGGTGACCGCCTTCAATTCTTGCGCTTTTGGGGATTGCCGCCTTTATTATTTCGACTAATTCTCCTGTGGTTGTGATACTTTCCCTGTTTCGTCTTTCGACGATGAACTGCGCAATTCGCTTTGACCACTTTTCCTCACCGTATTCAAAAAATATACGTGAGAGTTCATTTTCCGGATATCCGTTTATTACCTCGTACGCACTGAGCTGTGCATCACGGTTCATACGCATATCAAGCGGTGCATCGTGCATATATGAAAATCCACGTTCTGCATTATCGAGCTGATATGAGCTTACGCCCAAATCCAGCACCGCACCGTCTATTGAATCTATTCCCAGCGAATCGAGAATATCTTTAATCTCGCTGAAATTACGGTTTACGGTAATGAGCCTGTCGCCGTACTTTCCGAGTCGTTTTTCGGATGCAGCTATTGCATCACAATGCAGATCTATACCGATAAGTTTAACTGCACCGCGGCTGAGAATCTCATTCGAGTGACCGCCGCCACCCAATGT
>CAYMCT010000013.1:0-13751 GCA_964389075.1 uncultured Lachnospiraceae bacterium | reverse complement strand
TCTGCTAAGTCACAATCCGAGCGTTTGAAGCGTCGCAGATAATGATAGCAGTCCGTGCGGATGCAGGGAAGGTGGGACTCCTATGGGCAGAGTTACTGCCGTCCGTTTGTGCTTGTGAAATTTTTTTAAGCAGTAAAAGGTGTATTAACATTGAGTATTGTTGAAATTATACTAAATTTATAGGAGGTAGTGTATGAAAAGTGTTCCGATTTGGGAGAAGAGCAATTTAACACTTGAAGAAGCAGCTGCATATTCAGGGATAGGTATAAACAAGTTAAGAATGTTATCTGACAGGGAAGAATGTGAGTTTGTTTTGTGGGTGGGAACAAAAAGATTGATTAAAAGAAAAAAACTTGATGAATATATTGAAAGCACATATTCGATATAATAACAGATATATTATTTAATTTCATATAAAAATATTGATTATTTTGGATGCTTGTGTTATAATCTTATAAAGACAAAGCATTGGCATCATTTTCAATGAAAATTTGAAAGGAAGCTGATAATATGTCAAACAACAAAAAGAATAATGGCAAAAGGTTAGATAAGAATAGGATTGTTTTGCGCAAAGGTGAGTCACAGAGATCGGATGGTATTTATTGTTATCGCTGGTCGGGCCGTGATGGAAAGCGTCATTACATTTATGCAGGAACTCTTGATGGACTTCGTGAAAAGGAAAAGCAGATTACGGTTGATGAATTTGAAGGGATACGCACCGACAAGCCTAATATTACTGTTAATGAAATGTTTAATATGTGGGTTGAACTGAAGCGTGGTATTAAAGATAATACTTTACAAAATTACAAGTATATGTATACAACCTTTATTAAACCAAACTTCGGAAGACAGAAACTGACAGCAGTAAAAAGGTCTGATGTGAAAAGATTTTATAATCTTCTGGCAGACGAAAGGGTTATGAAGATTGTGACGATTGATACAATACATAATATTTTACATCAGATATTTCAAATGGCTGTTGAGGATAATTTTATCCGCTTTAACCCAACTGAAAATATGCTAAAAGAATTGAAACAGTCTCATTGCTTTGATGTAGAAAAACGTAAGGCTTTGACTATACCGGAGCAACAATTATTCATTGATTTTTTGAAAAGAAATCCTCAATACAATCACTGGTATCCTGTTTTTGCGGTAATGCTTGGAACTGGAATGAGGGTGGGAGAAACTGTTGGTTTGCGTTGGTGTGATGTTGATTTTGAAAAAAATCTTATAAACATCAATCACACATTGGTCTATTACAATCACGGAGAAGGAAAAGGATGTTCATTCACGGTAAACACACCAAAAAGTAAGGCCGGCGAACGTACTATTCCGATGTTGGATTTTGTAAGAGAAGCTTTTATGCAGGAACGAGAGTATCAAAAGGAAACAGGGATTGTGTGTAAAACTCAGGTTGATGGATATACGGATTTTATCTTTGTAAATCGTTTTGGTGAAAATCAGCATCAAGGAACATTGAATAGGGCAATAAGAAGAATCATTCGTGACTGTAATGATGAAGTGTTGTTAAAACAGATTGATGATCCGGTTTTATTGCCACCGTTTAGCTGCCATTCGCTCAGACACACTTTTACTACAAGGCTGTGCGAGAAAGGCGTGAATGTTAAAGTAATACAAAATGTTCTTGGGCATAGTGACTTTTCTACCACCATGAACATCTATACTGATGTGACAGCGGATTTGAAACAAAATGAGTTTATCTCACTCAATGATTGCTTCGACTCAGTTGATTGAGTTAATACACCAACTACACCATTTACTGCACCATTTTATACACAACTTATAAAGAGATATGTATTGTTGTGAAAATTCATGGTATTGAAAAGTGCCTTAAAAAGGATGATTTGTATATTTATGAACAGTTATGTTTATAAGAAATATGAAATCCCCACAATGAAGACTTTGGAGAAATAAATGTCGCAAAATCAAGGTTTTTAAGGCTTGAAAGGCAAGATTTACGACCAAATAAAAAGAGTACACTAATAAAAGCGGTTGGATTAATTTTCAATCGCTTTTTTATGTTTCTGACAAACCGTGATAAGAAATAAGTGAGCAGTGTTTCGTCAAGCATCTTTTTTCACTTTAATTGCCTGCGGCAGCTAAGTGATGTTTTAAATCTATCCCATTTATATCCCAATAATTTTGTGTATATTGACACATGAGAAGAATCGTGATACAATGGTAAAAACAAACATATGTTCGGAGTGATAATGTGGATAGAACAATTTTACATATTGATGTAAACAGCTTTTTCGCATCAGTAGAGTGCGCAATGAATCCGGCTATTGCAGATAAACCGGTTGCGGTGGTAGGTGATAAGGAAAAACGGTGCGGCATAGTTCTTGCAGCGAATTATATTGCAAAGCAGAAGTATGGAATCAAAACGGGAGATACTGTGTATAAAGCGGAGCAAAAGTGTCCGGAGCTTGTAAAGACAGGTGTACATATGTGTGAGTATCTGAAGTATACAAAGCGTATACGTGAAATTCTTTGCTCATACAGTGACTATGTGGAGCCGTTCAGTTGTGACGAGGCGTGGGTAGAACTGCGTGGACCGTTAAAAAATGCCGGCGTGGAAACTGCTGAACGTATTAGAAAGAGAATAAAAAAAGAGTTGGGTATAACAGTATCGGTGGGTGTATCATATAACAAGGTGTTTGCTAAGCTGGGCTCTGATATGAAAAAACCTGATGCCGTTACTGAAATTACACGTGATAATTACAGAACAAAGGTGTGGGAGTTGCCGGTTGAAGCGTTGCTGTATGTGGGAAGAAAAACAAAGCTCAAGCTTAATAAACGTGCAGTATACACCATCGGCGATCTTGCAAGGGCGGATAAGACGCTTGTGGTGTCGTGGCTTGGTAAAAACGGAGCGATGCTCTATTCCTTTGCGAACGGATTCGATCTCGAGCCCGTAAGGGAGTATGACGATATACGTGAGGCTAAATCTATCGGCAACAGCACCACCTGTCCACGTGACTTGATGAATGATGCTGAGGTGAAAACAGTATTTTTAATAATAGCCCAAAAGGTTTCAGAGCGTATGCGTGAGGCAGGGGTTAAGGGCAGGGAAATCGCTATTTCGGTAAAGGATAACGAACTGCATACCGTATCGCATAGATGCACGCTTGATTTCGGTACAAACACATCGGCTGAAATATCCGACTGTGCAATGCGGCTGTTCAGAGAATCGTACGGGTGGCTAAACCCGGTAAGAAGTCTGGGAATAAGTGTAGGTGCATTGAAGTCAGGGACGGAATATGAACAGCTTGATCTTTTTGGTGAAGCGGAGCAGCGCCGTCGTTTGCTGGAGCTTGACCGTGTTACTGACAGAATAAAACGGAAGTTTGGTACGGATTCAATCTGCAAGGCAAGGTTTCTGGCTGAGCCGGTTATAGCAGATATGGTTTTAAATCGCTGATGCTCTTGAAATTGTTTACAAAATGAGTTATAATATATAAAAACACAGAAAGGGTATTGCATATGGTAAAGCGTGTTGAACTGAAACTGGGCAACGGATTCTTTGATATTGTCTACGGTGATTCGTTTGGAATAGAGTGTAAGGAAGCACCGTTTCTGTGTTATGAAGAAAACGGAGTCTGGTATGTTGTAAGCAGTCCGGATGTTGGCGAAAGCTGTAATGCAGTAATAACTATACCGAAAACAGCCGTGTTTGAAAGCTTTTTCATAAAGCTGTACGACGGAGCTGCACACATCTGCGAAATAAACAGCGGCGCAGTTGATATGAAAATCAGAAATGCAGCGGCTGAGTTTGAATACATAAAGGCAAGGCGGATAAATGCCGTGCTTGGCAAGGGCAGTGCGCTTATTAATGCACACCCGTTAGTTGGTGCTGATTTTGATTGCGGTTTCGGAGATATGATTATAAATCTCAAAAAAGGCGATTACAAAATAAAATCGGTAAGAGGAAACGGCAGAGTGTCAATTGACTCCTCTGCCGTGCCACGTGAATTCGAATCAGGTAACCGCAACGGTACAAAACTGAATCTGCGCTGCGGTCTTGGTAACATTGATTTGAATTTTATTTGATTTTTAAATAAAATATACGCATAGAATTTGCTATTGCGAGCATAGCTGTTCCAACATCTGCGAAAATGGCAAACCACATCATATTTGGCACTCCGCAAAAACTCATAATCATAGCGGCAAGTTTTATTGCAATTGAAAATACTATGTTTTCTTTTATTATGAGCATTGCACGCTTGGAAAGACGGTATGCGGTAACAACCTTTGAAGGTTCATCGGTGAGAATAACGGCATCAGCTGTTTCTATTGCACTGTCAGCACCTGCACCGCCCATCGAAAAGCCTACGTGTGCAGCTGAAATTACCGGTGCATCGTTAATTCCGTCACCGACGAACAGCTTTATACCGTCAAGGCATTGGAAAGCTTCTGCTTTTTCGTGAGGCAAAAGCTCGCTTTTTACAGCATCTATACCGAGAACCTCTGCTATTTCGGCAGCAGGTTCTTTTTTGTCGCCTGTAAGCATAACGGTGGTTATGCCTGCAGCTTTAAGCTCCGCAATCGTGTTTTTAGCGTCGTATTTTATTTCATCTGAAACAGTTATTGATCCAATGTATTTGCCGTCTTTTGCAATGTGTATCTGTGCATTGTTTTCGGGACAGGCGACATTGTAGCGTGCCATAAGCTTTCTGTTGCCTGCAAGCAGCTCGCCAAACGAAGTAAGCGAACGAACACCCATTCCGGCAAATTCCTCGTGCTCGGTTATTTCTGATGTATCAGGCGTGCTTTTATATTCTGCCATTACGGCTCTTGCGAGCGGATGACTTGAATAATATTCGCAGTATGCGGCGTATTTTAATGTCTGATCGCTGTTGCCGGTAATATCGGTTACCTTGAATACTCCCTTTGTAAGTGTGCCGGTCTTATCAAAAACGGCAGTATCGGTTTTAGATAGCCATTCGATGTACTCGCCGCCCTTTATAAGTATGCCTCGTTTTGATGCAGCACCTATCGCCGAGAAGAATCCGAGTGGAATAGAAATAACCAATGCACACGGACACGAAACTACAAGGAATATAAGTCCACGTTCAATCCATTTCACAAAATCAAGTCCGTCAAACAGCGGCGGAATCAGCATTGTCAGTGCGGCAAGAATAACAACAACCGGTGTATAATATCCGGCAAATTTGGTTATAAACCTTTCTGTTTTAGGTTTCCTTGCACGAGCATCTTTCACGAACTCAAGAATTTTTGAAACAGCACTGTCCTTGTATTCTTTTGTCACTCTCAGCTTTAGAACGCTGCCTATATTCACTGAGCCACCGAGAATTTCATCGCCGACCGATACCGGAACAGGCACACTTTCGCCTGTGAGTGCGGACGTGTCAAGCTGCGAACTGCCCTCAAGCACGATTCCGTCAAGCGGAACCTTTTCGCCCGATTTTATAACAATAATTTCATTGGGCATAACGGCCTCAGGCTTTTCTTCAATAAGCTTTCCGTCACGCTCGACGTATGCAATGTCTGCTCTGATATCAAGCAGTGCCTCGATAGATCGCTCGCTTTTATCCACTGCTTTATCCTGAAGCATTTCTCCAAGCTGATAGAGCAGCATAACGGCAACGCCTTCGGGATGCTCACCTATCAGGAAAGCACCTACACTTGCAACACTCATAAGCAGATTTTCATCGAAAACCTTTCCTTTTATAAGATTTTTTAACGATTGCAATATTACGTCATAGCCAATAACTGCATAGGCTATAACAAATAGCAGAATGCTGTCGCTGAGCAAAGCTGCAATCAATAAAACTGCACTGATTATAATACGAAGCAATTTCACGTTTTCAGATTCATGTTCTTTATGACATGTACAGCAGCTTTCGCTGCAGTGATGGTGATCACACATAATATATTCCTCCTAAAAATGAATATATGAACAACTGTTCATATGATTATTATACTACCAAAAATTAAGATTGTCAATATAATGCGTGAAAAAATTTCTAATAAACCTTGAAATTTAAGTATAATTGGTGTATAATTATTCTATAAAAATATACAGTTAAGGAGAATTTGTATAATGGGTACATTTATTGACGGCTTAAAGGCAAAAGCAAAGGCTGACGTTAAAACAATTGTTCTTCCTGAGGGTGAGGATCTAAGAACAATAAAAGCAGCGGCGATTGTTAAGGCTGAAGGCTATGCAAAAAATATTTTATTGGGTAATCCGGATAAAATCAGAAAAATTGCTTCAGAAGAAAATCTGGATATCGACGGTATTGAAATCATCGACCCGGCAGAGGGAAATGAAGAGTTTGCGGGGATTTTTGCAGAGTTGCGTAAAAAGAAGGGTGTTACAATAGAAGAAGCAAGAGAAACGGTTAAAGACGCACTTTATTATGGTGTAATGATGGTTAAAACCGGCAAGGTTGACGGTATGGTTGCAGGTGCGGTAAGTTCATCGGCAAATGTTATAAGACCGTCATTGCAGATTCTTAAGACTGCACCTGATACAAAGATTGTTTCAGCATTCTTTATTATGAATGTTCCTGATTGCGAATACGGTGAGAACGGTACATTTATATTCGGTGATTCAGGTCTTAACCAGGACCCGACAGCGGAAGAACTGGCAGAAATCGCAATTTCATCAGCGGCATCGTTCAAGAGTCTTGTAGGTACAGAGCCGAAGGTGGCAATGCTTTCGTATTCTACATATGGTTCAGCTAAGCACGACCTTGTTACCAAGGTTCAGGAAGCTACAAAAATGGCAAAGGAAAAGGCACCGCAGCTTATGCTTGATGGTGAATTGCAGCTTGATGCAGCTATCGTGGCAAGCGTAGGTGCACAGAAGGCACCTGAATCAGACGTTGCAGGTAAGGCAAACGTACTTATATTCCCTGACCTTAACGCAGGTAACATCGGCTATAAGCTTGTTCAGCGTCTGGCTAAGGCAGAGGCATACGGTCCGATTCTTCAGGGTATAGCGGCTCCTGTAAACGACCTTTCAAGAGGTTGTACAGCAGAGGACATCGCAGGCGTAGTTGCAATAACAGCCGTACAGGCACAGAATAAATAAATTTCCGTATCTTGCACGTTTAACCGGATTGGTTAAATACACAACCTACGAAAATTCCTTTAACTATAGAGAGAGATAAATAATACGGAAAGAAGGCAGAATAAAATGAAAATTTTAGTTATTAATGCAGGCAGCTCATCGCTCAAGTATCAGCTTATTGATATGGATACAAAGAGTGTTATGGCAAAGGGTCTTTGCGAAAGAATAGGCATAGAAGGTTCAAACCTTCAGCATACTTGCGTGCTTAAGGGTCTTGATAAGGTTACAATAAAGAATCCGATGAAAGACCACGGCGACGCTATTCAGATGGTTATTGACGCATTGGTTGATGCAAACCACGGCGTAATTGCATCAATGGACGAAATCGGTGCAGTAGGACACAGAGTTGTTCACGGTGCAGAGGAGTTCACAGACTCAACTCTCATAACAGAAGCAGTTATGAAAGCACTCGAAAAGTGTACACCGCTTGCTCCGCTCCATAACCCACCGAACATTATCGGTATTGACGCTTGTAAGAAGATTATGCCGGATACACCTATGGTTGGTGTGTTTGATACGGCATTCCATCAGACGATGCCTAAAAAGGCGTTTATGTACGCTCTACCATACGCATTGTATGAGAACGACGGTATAAGAAAGTACGGTTTCCACGGCACAAGCCACAAGTATGTTTCACAGCAGGCTGTAAAGGTGCTTGGCAAGGACGCAAAGAATTTGAAGATAGTAACATGTCACCTTGGCAACGGTTCATCAATCAGTGCTGTTGACGGTGGTAAGTGTGTGGATACCTCAATGGGCTTCACTCCGCTCGACGGTGTTCCGATGGGAACAAGAACAGGCTCAATGGACCCTGCAGTTATGACTTTCCTTATGAACAAGGGTATGACAGCAAAGGAAATTGATGCGCTTGTCAACAAAGAGAGTGGTGTAGCAGGTGTATCGGGTGTTTCTTCAGACTTCCGTGACCTTTCAGCGGCTGCAGATGCCGGCAATGATCGTGCACAGTTAGCTCTTGATATGTTCACATATCAGGTTAAGAAGTACATAGGTTCATATGCAGCAGCAATGGGCGGTATTGATGCAGTTGTATTCACAGCCGGCGTTGGTGAGAATGATGCGGCTACACGTAAGGCAATCGTATCAGGTCTTGAGTTTATGGGAATTAAAATTAATGATGAGAAGAACGCAACACGTGGAACTGTTGATATTTCAGCAGATGATGCTACTGTTAAAACTCTTGTAATTCCTACAGACGAGGAAATGATGATAGCCATAGACACAGAAAGATTAGTAAACGCATAATTTCATATTTTGATATGGCTGTGGCAGAACAGTGATTAAAAAAGGACGGACAAACGAGCATTTCCAAGATGCTCATTTGTCCGTCCTTTCTGCTTTAAATCGGTCAGTGCAGGCTTGTTCTGCAAAGCTTATTATTTTTTTCTTTTAAATACCGCCGTCAGCACGAGAACTATTGTTCCGATAAGAACTATGGTACCGCCGGGGCGAAGATCCAGATAGAACGATAAAAACAGTCCTGATACGGTGAATATTTCCGCAAACAAAACTGACAGTATAAGAGTCTGTTTGTAGCTTTTTGAAACAAGCATTGCGGTTGCTGTAGGAATAACAAGCAGTGATGAAATCATAAGCGCACCTACTATTCTTGATGCAACCGATACTGTTATCGCAGTCAGCAGCATTAATGTAAAATTGATGGCTTTAACGGGTATTCCACACAGAACAGCAGCTTCCTCGTCAAAAGTCAATGCGTGAATTTCCTTATATAATATTGATGTTATTGCGATTACAACCGCACAAAGGATAACGGTCAGCCATAATTCAAAATCGGATATGGCAACTATTGAGCCAAACATAAAGCTGTTTATGTTCGCCGAACCGTTTTTGATAAACCCTGAAAGCACAGCTGTAAGACCGATACCTGCAGACATCACAATCACGGTTGCAATGTCCGAATACGAACCGAAGCGCTTTCTTAATGCTTCAACACTCAGCACAGATACTATTGAGAACAGTACAGCACCTATAATAGGATTGATTCCGATGAGAAGCCCGAATGCTATTCCACCGAGCGCAGAGTGTGATGATGCATCGCCGATTGCTGAAAAGCGTTTCAGGACAATCGGAAGTCCAATGCACGGTGCAGCAAGTGCGATGAGGATAGCAACTATAAAAGCCCGCTGCATGAATTCGTATGAAAATATATTACCCATGCTTATGCACCCTCTTTCCTGCGAGTATGTCTGCAATTCTTTCAACCGACAAGTCGTTTTTATCAACAAACTCCTCGTATCCGTGTTCGCAGAAAATAAGAAGCTTGTTCGCTGCATCTAAAAGAGCGGGAGTGTCGTGGTTGGTCATAATTATGGTAATACCGTTTTGGTTAAGTGTTTTGATTATGTTCATTATTTCTCTCACCGATGCGGCATCAATGCCGACGGTTGGCTCATCCATAAGTAAAAGTTCCGGTTCGGAAACCAATGCACGTGCAATGAAAACTCTTTGCTGTTGTCCGCCCGAAAGTGAGCCAATAAGCTTGTTTTTGTATTCAAGCATACCCACGAGCGAAAGTGCTTCGTCAACTCTTTTGGTATCTTCTTTTGTATAGCGTTTAAAAAGACCTTTGTGTGAGTATAGATTTGCTCTCACTACCTCGTATACCGTAGTAGGAAAATCGGAATTGAAAGAGCTTGCTTTCTGAGCGACATAGCCTATTTTACTTCTTACTTTCGAAAAATCACATCCAAACAAAGTGATTTGACCGCTGTCAGGTGAAAGCAGACCAAGAATAATCTTGATAAGTGTAGATTTGCCTGCACCATTTGCGCCTATTATACCGAGAAAGTCGCCCTTGTCCAGCTTGAAGCTGACATTTTTTAAAACTGCCGTATCAGGATATTCAAAGGTCAGGTTTTCGACATTAATTACTTCCATTTTAGCCTCCGCTTATTTTAATGCTGTAGTGAGAGAATCAAGATTCTCATACATTACCGTGAAATAGTCCTTGTTATCTGGGTTACCTTCAAACGGGTCAAGAACAAGAATTTCACATCCGGTATCTTTGGCAACCGATTCAACGACTGAGCTTGTTCCAAGCGGTTCAGTAAAAATATACTTTATACCGTTGGATTTTATATAGTCTGTAATTTCGGCAAGCTGTGCCGGGGTAGGATCGGTTGAATTATCTGTTCCGTTTATTGCAATCTGCGAAAGACAGAACGTATCACAAAGACTTCCGTAAGCCTCGTGTGATGTGATTATATCAAATGTTTTAAACTTTGACACTGCAGTTGTATAATCAGTAATGAGCTGCTCTGTTTTTTTATGACAGTCCGCAAGACGTTCTGAGTAATAATCCGAATTTTCAGGATCGGCTTTAATAAGTGCTTCTGCAATTGCCTCCATCTGAGCATATGCATTGGAGGGGTTGAGCCATATATGAACATCGGCGTGATGATGAACATCGTTGTGGCTGTGCGAATCAACGCCTTCAACATTCTCAGATGTATTAACAACAATCACATTATTGCCGAGTATATTTGCAACCGAGTCTGCCCACGATTCCATGCCGAGTCCGTTATAGATGAACACATCAGCTTCGGATATTTGCGCCATATCTGCTGCAGTAGGCTCAAAATCGTGTGGCTCGGTACCTGTAGGGCATACATTATACAGATTTATGCGGTCGCCGCCTATTTCACGGGCAAAATCATACATTGCGTAGAACGAGGCGTATACCGAAATCTTGTCATTGTCTGTATTCTCTGCACATGAAGCTCCGGCTAATGCGCAGACTGCAGCACAGAGTAATAATATAATTCTTTTCAATCTCTACATCTCCTTGAATTATTTGGCATCATACCAGCTTTTTCCGATTGCCATATCAACGACCAACGGAACATCAAGCTTTATTGCATTTTCCATTTCGGTGCGTAGTATAGAAGTTACCATATCAATCTCGTTTTCGGGCGTTTCGATAATAAGCTCGTCGTGTACCTGAAGAATAAGCCTTGCTTCGAGCTTTTCTTCCTTGAGTCTGTTATACACACGCACCATTGCGAGCTTAATAATATCAGCTGCAGAGCCTTGTACAGGCGTATTCATTGCTATACGTTCTCCATAGCCACGCATAGCGGCTGTGCCTGACTTCAGCTCGGGTATATACCGTACTCTGTTCATTATGGTTTTCACATAGCCTGTTTCGTGTGCATTTTGCTTCAGAGAATTGAGATAATCACGTACACCGTGGTACTTATTGAAATATTCGTCCATATACGCTTTTGCCTGCTTGAAAGAAATGCCCAGATCCTGTGAAAGGGTATATTCACCCATTCCGTATACAATACCGAAATTAATCGCTTTTGCGCTTGCACGCTGCTCCTTTGTCAGACTGTCAACTGGAATATTTAATATCTTGGAGGCTGTTACAGCGTGTATATCTTCATTGTTCCGGAAGGCTTCAATCATTGTGGTGTCCTGCGAAAGATGTGCCAGTACACGCAATTCGATTTGAGAATAGTCGGCATCAACAAGTAAATACCCATCTTTGGCAGTGAACATTTTTCTCAGCTCACGTCCAAGCTCGGTGCGTGTGGGAATATTCTGCATATTCGGCTCCGACGAACTGATACGTCCGGTCACTGTTCCGGTCTGATGAAAAACTGAATGTATTCGGTGAGTGTCGGGGTTTACCAGGGTACCGAAGCTGTCACAGTAGGTTGATTTAAGCTTCTGATACGATCTGTAGTTAAGAACACTGCGTACAATTTCGTATTTGCCGCTTAATTTTTCTAATATATCTGCCTTTGTGGAATATCCGCTTTTTGTTTTCTTGCCGCCGGGTATTCCAAGCTTTTCGAACAGAATCACGCCAAGCTGTTTAGGTGAATTGATATTGAATTCTTCGTCTGCGAGGGCATATATAACCGCCTCCTCCTGTGCAAGCTTAACGGAAAGCATTTCTCCAAAACGGTGTAATTCTTCCGTATCAAGAGTGAATCCGAGCACCTGCATAGATGCTAAAACATTTATTAGCGGAAGCTCAACCTCATAATAGAGCATATGCTGCCCATTATCTTCTATAAGTCCGGCAAGCTTTTCCTGAAGAGCATAAACAGCAAGTGCATATTTGCCCGGTGTATCAGTCTGTTCCGGTTCATCAAAAAGCGAAAGCTGTGCACTTTGATTTTCGGAGAAATATATGCCGAGATATGTTGCGGCAATTGTTTCTATATCGTAGTTTTTCGACGGGTCTGTGAGATATGCCGCAATGGCACAGTCGAATGCAATGTTAGCAACTTCAACCTTTCCGGAAAGTGCAACAATAGCTTCTTTAATTCCGCAGGTATACTTTTTAACATTTTTATCCGAAAGAACAGGTGACAATGCCGCTATGATTTCGTTTTGATTCATAGCTGTGTCTGTAATATATGCAGTTTTGTCGTTGGCAACGGCAGCCTGAACTAACTTGTTATCCTGTATGTTTATATAAACAGCAACTGTATCACCGAGCTTGCTTGCCGATTCAATAAACTCATCGGCTGACGTAACCTGTACGGTACTTTTGTTATTGAAAAACTCAGCATCTTCCTCAGTCATACTGCTCTCTGTCGGAGTGAGTCCCATTTTTTTTATGACGCTTTTAAGTCCCAAACGGTTGAGGAGTGAGTAAAGCTCGGGTGAAAAGTCGGGATTTGTGCAGTTATATTCGCCGTCACTGAAGTTGATTTCTATAGGAACAGTGGTGTCTATTTTTGCAAGCTGTTTGCTCAGAAAAGCCATATCCTTTTCCAGGGTAAGCTTGTCCTTTAATCTTTGCGTAATATCCAGCTCGTCTATATGTTCATATATATTCTCAATTGTGGAATATTCTGAAATAAGCTTTGAAGCTGTTTTCTCACCTATGCCCGAAACGCCGGGTATGTTATCTGATTTATCGCCCATAAGAGCTTTAAGGTCTACAAACTCGTACGGAGTAACATTATATTTTTCTTTTACCGCATTCTCGTCATAGAATTCGGTAACTGTCTGCCCCATCTTTGTTGATGTGAGAATGACAGTTGTTCCGCCGTAGGCAAGCTGTAAATCGTCACGGTCTCCGGTGGCGATGTAGCAGTCTATGGAGTTTTCACGGCATTTCTGTGAAACTGTACCTATAATATCGTCAGCCTCATAGCCTTCGAGCTCGAGAATCGGAATATTCATCGCACGGAGAATGTCCTTCATAACGGGCATCTGTGCCGCCAGTTCATCGGGCATACCTGTACGGTTAGCCTTGTATTCAGTGTACATTTTGTGTCTGAATGTAGGTGCTTTAAGGTCGAACGATGCCATAATATAGTCAGGCTTATTTTCGTTTATAAGCTTCAGAAGTATATTTAAGAATCCGTAGATTGCATTTGTAGGTGTACCGTCGGGAGCATTGAGTGTACGGATTCCGTAGAATGCTCTGTTAATGATACTGTTAGAGTCAAGCACGAGTAGTTTTTTCATTAAAAACCTCCTGTTGTATTGCTGTAATATGTTAAAATTTCCGATAATATTTCATTATATATTTTATATTACATAAATGGATTTGTCAAGCGATATCCGGAATTTTGGTGTTCACAATTTGTTCATAAAAAGTGTTTATTTTATTTACATCAATGTC
>CAYMCT010000012.1:0-13876 GCA_964389075.1 uncultured Lachnospiraceae bacterium | reverse complement strand
TCCCGAAACACTCTTATTTGTTGCTGTAACGGTATAAAGCTCACCGTCAAGGCTTACTGCGTAGTTTACAACATCGTCTGTTGAGATTGATGTTGTTGCGATTTCATTACCGTTCTTGGTTATTGTGTATTTGTAGTCGAAATCGTCAGGGTCAAGAGTGAGATAGTTACCTGTAACAGTCTTGTCGGTTATTCTGTAGTCAATATTTGTAGGAGTTTTAAGTGCTACGATTGTGTCATAGTCATAAATATCAACTATATTATATTTACCTGTTGAACCGCTGTCGATAAGTCTTACTGTACCGTAGATAAAATAATCTGATTCAGGGTTGAGCCATTCCTCAAGTGCTTTTGACGGAGAATATTCATTATCTCCGAGAGCAACATCGTCTGTAACGGCACGACCGTTATAACGGACAGTTAGCTCTTCCTTGTCAAGCTTTACATCGGCAACCTTTGTTGCACCGTCAGGAATGTAATCTATTATATAGTTGTCGTATTCTTCAATCTGATACGAATACATTGTTGTTTCAGTGTTTTTGTAGGTTTCGTTATCAATCTCAACGAGCCACTTGTCCACATTATCCATACGGTAGTAAACCTGAACAGTTTGTCCGAGATACGCTGAAATTTCAGAAATCGAAGCTGTGTATTCGGTGTAGTCGATTATATGCTCCTTGCCTGTTCTGTCTTCGTCGATTGCCATCTGCCCCGGATAGAGAATTGTATCACAGTATGCAGTAGTAGAATCCTCAATTCCTACAACGGTACCCTTTAATGCATATACGTTAAGATAGTCATTTAAAAGGTTCTTGTCACTTGCAACCCATGCATTGCCGTTGAGCTCGTACATCTCTACCTCAAGAGCGTTATACATAATCTGAGCAACAAGTCCTCTTGATGCGTTTGCTTCGTAAGAAATACCTGATATTCCGCCATTAAGCTTAAGCGAAGTAGCAACTGTATGGTATCCTGACGGATATCCGCCTGCGTTTTCAGCATTGTTCTGATAGCCGAGCGTGCAGACAATCATCTTAAGAGCCTGCTCATATGTAACTGGGTTATCAGGACCGAATGTAACTTCATCATAACCGTTTATGATTCCCAGGTCATATGCAACCTTGATGTGAGCGTTAGCCCAATGGTCTGCAGGAACATCATTGAACTGGGTTATTGGAGTGTTAAGCTCGCCGTAGCCTAACATATAAACGATAATCTTTGTAAATTCTGCACGTGTAATTGATTTTTTCGGTGCGAAGGTTCCGTCCTCATAACCGTTTATGATGTTAAGAGTAGCGAGTGTGGTTATTGCTTTTTTGTAAACATAATCATCCGATACATCGGAGAATGCAATTCTTGCATGGGCAGTAGAAGTGCTGTCAGCACTTACACTAACCGGAACAATTAAGCTTGATGTCATAATGATTAATGCTACCAATAAAGAAATACATTTTTTCATTGAATCAAATCCTTTCCGGACAGATAAAGATCTGTAAAAAACTTTATCATATCACTCATTTTATTCTTTGACATAATTATAACATTAAAAACACGTTAAGTCAATAAAATATGAACAAATTATAAAAAGATAAAAAATAATTTGATTTTGGTTGAATTTCTTCAATAAATGTGATAAACTAAAAAGCGAGGATTTAGAGCTTCCTCAAAAGCTTGAAAGGGGTAAAAATCAATATGGATAATAATAAGAAGGAGGCACCAAAGCCATCGGGAAAATCACCTATGAAAAATCCGCTGGTGTTTTTCTTGATAGTATCAGTTGTTGCCACCATAATTCTTAATACAGCAATATCAGCATTTACAACTCCGGGAAAAACAGAAATTTCATATGACAAATTTCTGAGTATGATAGATAACGGTGAGGTAGACGAGGTTGAAATTTCAGGTGATCAGTTTGTAATATACGGTCAGCCGGAAATTACGGTGGAAGAGATAGAAGAAAATACCGGTTTATTTATGTTAATGCCTATCGGTATGAGTGATGCACAGTCGCATGAAAAAGCATCACGTCCGGTATATTATACTGGTTATCTTAACGATGAGCGTCTGTTTGAAAAGCTTGATGAAAAGGATATTACCTACGGACGTCCTGTTGAATACTCAAATCCTATAGTTGATTTTGTTATTACCTGGATATTGCCGCTGGTATTTATGTATCTTATTATAATGCTGTTTATGCGTCTTATGACAAAGAAAATGGGCGGCAGCGGAATAATGGGTATAGGTCAGTCGAATGCAAAGATGTATAACATCGAGAAAAAAACAGGTATAACATTTAAAGATGTAGCCGGACAGGAGGAGGCAAAGGAATCTCTTGATGAAATAGTAGATTTTCTGCATAACCCCGGCAAGTACACTGAAATCGGAGCAAAACAGCCGAAAGGTGCATTGCTTGTAGGACCACCGGGAACGGGTAAGACTTTACTTGCAAAGGCGGTTGCGGGCGAGGCGAATGTACCGTTCTTCTCGCTGTCGGGCTCGGAGTTCGTTGAAATGTTTGTCGGCGTGGGTGCATCACGTGTACGTGATTTATTCAAGCAGGCGGCGGCAAAGGCTCCGTGTATAATTTTTATAGACGAGATTGATGCAATCGGTAAATCAAGAGATAATCAGCTTTCGACAAACGATGAACGTGAGCAGACCTTAAACCAGCTCTTAGCAGAGATGGACGGCTTCGATTCGTCAAAGGGACTTGTAATCCTTGCAGCCACAAATCGACCTGAAATTCTTGATAAGGCACTTTTACGTCCGGGAAGATTTGACAGACGTATAATCGTTGAAAAACCGGATTTGAAGGGCAGAGAAGATGTTTTAAAGGTTCATATAAAGAACGTAAAAACAGAGCCGGATATAGACCTGCATAAAATGGCACTTGCAACGAGCGGTGCGGTAGGTGCCGATCTTGCCAATATGGTAAACGAGGCGGCACTTCGTGCAGTGCGCTGCGGCAGAAAGCTTGTAAGTCAGGAAGACCTTATGGAATCTGTTGAGGTTATAATTGCGGGTAAAGAGAAGAAAGACAGAATTTTATCGGCAGAAGAAAAGAGAATAGTATCCTTCCACGAAGTAGGTCATGCACTTGCAACTGCTTTGCAGAAAAACACACAGCCGGTTCAGAAAATTACTATTGTACCGAGAACAATGGGTGCATTGGGCTATACGATGCAGATGCCTGAAGAAGAGGAAAAATATCTCAACAGTAAGGCTGAGATTCTGGATCAGATAACTGTATTTCTTGCAGGCCGTGCGGCAGAGGAAATTGTGTTTAATACACAGACTACCGGAGCATCGAACGATATTGAGCGTGCAACCGAGATGGCACGTAAGATGATAACAATGTTCGGTATGTCAGAGAAGTTCGGACTTGTGGGACTTGAAAGCATACAGAATAAGTATCTTGACGGAAGAAGTGTTTCAAACTGTTCGGAAGAAACAAGAACAGAGATTGACCACGAAATCGTTAAGATTATGAAGGAGCGTTATGAAATAGCGAAACAGCTTCTGAATGAAAACCGTGATGCTCTTGATGAAATTTCGGAGTTCCTTATTGATAAGGAAACAATTACGGGCGATGAGTTTATGGCAATATTTAACCGTGTCAAAGAGAACAGAAACAAGCCTGAAGTAATGGAGGAATCCACTGGGGAAAATCCGGAAACAGAAGAATAATTAAAGAACCGCTTTGACTTTTTATCAAAGCGGTTCTTGCTTTCTGTACATACTCGGAGATACTCCCATAGCCTTCTTGAAAGCTTTCTGAAAGCTGCTTATTGAGGAATAACCGCAGTGTTCGCATATATCACCGATTGGATGTGAAGTATTTTTCAGCATCTGCTTTGCTTTTTCTATCCTTACCTCTGTAAGATATTCGGAAATAGTTTTGCCCATATGCTTTTTGAAGTATCTTGATAAATATTCTCTTGAAATATGCATATGTCTGGCGAGAAAATCCAGAGAAAGCTTATAAGCGAAGTTGGAACGGATATATTTGGCAAGCTCATCAATTTCGTGGCTTTTTGAAACAACGCCTGACAGTTTTGTAGTTTCATATTCATACATACGTGTGATGAACACAAGCAGGTTAATTAACGAGTTCCTGATTATATCATTACTGCCTGAGGTATGATGATTATATTCGTGTGCAATCATCCAGAGCAGATGCTTTATATTATTTGCATTATCGTCTGAAAGTCTGATTATAGAAGCTTGGTTGTTACCGAGTGTATTGTACAGCGAGTAACAGCTTAAATCACTGATTTTTAAATATTCACTGAAAATATCATTGAAATATTTCCGGGTAAATATACAGCTGCACATCCACATAGTTGTTTTTTTGCTTTCCTGTGCTGCTGTAACAGAGTGTGTGCTTCCCGGCTTAATCAGCACAAAATTGCCGGAATTGAGTTTTTTTGTGCCTTTTTCCGTGTGGATAAAAGCGGCACCCTCATAAACATAGGCGATCTCCCAGAAATCGTGAGAATTCATATTTTTTTTCGGATGTGCACTGCTGAAGAAAGCACGGATTTCTTCGTTCGGTTCAAAAAAGTCGGTATCAGAATAGCTTATTTTCATTTTAAACTCACCTCCGCTTAAGTGAATTATAACATAATAAAATCAAAAATGTCAATATTTTCGGCGTTTGAGTTAACAGATGATATATACATAATACCTGTGTTGATGTATAATTAAGTAAAAGAGTATGAAAGTGCAGGTGTCAAAAAATGATATTTCCCCAAAATGCAGAAAAAGAATTGAGCTATGAGCTGTTCAAAAATCCGACAGCGGAATACAGAGGTCTTCCGTTTTGGTCGTGGAACTGTAAGCTGAATAAAGCTACGATAGATGAGCAGCTTGAGATATTTAAGGAAATGGGCTTTGGTGGCGTGGTTATTCATCCAAGAGACGGTCTTGACACTGAATATCTGGGCGAAGAGTTTATGGAGATGATAAAGCATACTGTAAACAGATGCCGTAATATGGGGCTTGTTTGCTGGCTTTATGATGATGACCGTTTTCCGTCCGGTGCGGCTGACGGATATGTTACAAAAAATCCGCAGTTCCGAGCAAGGTCGTTAAGACTTACAACAAAAAAACCTGAGGGTGCGTACTGCCGTTCAAAAACGGAGTTTGACACTGCAGTAGATAACGGACAAATCCCGAGAGGTTATTATTGTACAGCGTATTCGATTAAAATTACGGATAAAAAATTAACAGATTACCGCAGATTAAACAATGACGGTGAAATTGCAGAAGCGCTCAATAACGGCGAAAAGGTACGGTTTGCATATGTTGAGCTTCAGGCAGAAACGGAGTGGTTTCAGGGCAAGACGTATTCCGATACGATGAATCCGGCTGCAGTAGATGAATTTATAAATATCACACATGAGCGATATAAGGATGTGTTGGGTGCAGATTTCGGCACAGTGGCTCCGGCAATATTTACAGATGAACCGAGAATCGGTAAACAGGTTCCGATATCGGGTGCGGATTCGGATGAGGATGTATTTGTTCCGTATACAGACTATTTTGCGGAGCAGTTCAGAACGAAGTATGACTTTGATGCACTTGATATAATTCCCGAATATATCTGGAACAGAGCAGACGGTGATATGTATGGCAGATATATTTACCGTGAAATGACAAAGGAATGTTTTTCTGTCTCGTTTATGGACAGGATATGTGACTGGTGTAACGCTAACGGTATTCTTATGACGGGTCACATTCTGGGCGAGGAAAATCTGACCGCACAAACAACTACAGTCGGTGATGCGATGCGTACATATAAAAAGATGGATATACCGGGTATTGATATTCTTATAGATAACCGTGAGCTTTCGACCGTAAAGCAGGCTGCAAGTGTTGCGGCGCAGTACGGCAGAGAAGGGGTAATGAGTGAGCTTTACGGCGTAACCAACTGGGACTGTACCTTTAAAACCTATAAGCTGCAAGGCGACTGGCAGGCTGCACTGGGAATAAGTATACGCATACCGCATCTTTCGCATATGTCACTTGAGGGTGAAGCAAAGCGTGACTGGCCTGCATCAATATTTTACCAGTCGCCGTGGTATAAGGAATATCCTTATATTGAAGACCATTTTGCAAGGCTCAATACCGTGCTTACACGGGGAAGACGAGTGACAAAAATTGCTGTGTTACATCCGGTTGAAAGTATGTGGATAGAGAGCGGAAGTGACGATGTAACAAAGGAAAACCGCAAAGCCCTTGAAAAGAATTTCAGAGAGCTTACCGAATGGCTTTTATACGGTACATTGGATTTTGACTATTTGAGCGAGTCGCTTCTGACTGAGCAAACAACAGCGTATAGCAATAAACTGCTTAATGTAGGTGAATCGACTTACGGTACTGTTATAGTTCCAAATCTTTTAACGGTACGAAATACAACGCTCGATATTCTTCAGAGATTTGCAGAGAACGGCGGAAATGTTATTTTTATGGGTGATATTCCGGGGTATGTAAACGGTTCGTATTCCGCTCGTGCATCGGAGCTTGCGGAAAGGTGTGTATGTATTCGTAATGATAAAAAGGAACTGTTTGAGATACTGGAGCATCTGCGGGATGTAAGAATTGCTTATGATAACGGAAATCCGGCGGATAATCTGTTTTATCATCTGCGTGAGGACAATGAATGTAAGTGGATGTTTATAAGCCATGTCAATAAAAAAGGCAGTACAGAAAAAGAAAGCTATACGGTAAAAATCAATGGTGAGTATTCCCTTGTTCTGTACGATACAATGACAGGTGAAAAGTTTAATCTGAAATCGCACACGGAAAACGGTTATACTGTGTTTAACTGGGATTGCTTCTGTGAGGACAGTATTCTGCTGCAGCTCAATAAGGCGGAAAGTAATCAGGAGTACTGTGAAGTGTCAGGGGAATACCAAACGGTACAAAAAACAGAAGAAATAACAAGCTTCAATCGAACAGAGCCGAATGTGCTGTTGCTTGATTATGCACGATTTTGTGTCGGTGACGGCGAGATTCAGGAAAGGGAAGAGATTTTACGGGCAGGCAATAAGATAAGAAAGCAGCTTGGATTTACAGAAAAAACAGGCGCGGACAGACAGCCTTGGGCTGCAGAAGTAACCGGTGAGCATAGAGTATCTCTGTTCTGTGATATTTACTCGGAAATAGCTGCGTCAGTGCAGCTTGGCATAGAAAATCCGCAAAAATGCAGTATTTATCTGAATGGAGAAAAAGCGGATAATACTGTTGTTGACTGGTATGTGGACAAGAGCATAAGGGTCATTAATCTGCCGTGTATAAAGGCAGGAAAAAATGAACTTCATATAGAGCTTATGTATAATGAGAAAACTATGCTCGAAAATATGTATCTGCTCGGCGATTTCGATGTAAAGCTTGAAGAATGCAGGGCAGTTATTACAAAAAAACGCAGTATGCTGGCTCTTGGAGATATAACAGGACAGGGAATGCCGTTCTACACGGGAAATCTCGAATATGTATTTGAAATCGACATAGCTGAGATTGGCGAATATTTTATTAAAGTGCCGGAATTTATTGCGCCGGTTATTGGAGTTTATATTGACGGTGAAAGCAGAGGTCTTATAGCATACTCACCGCACAGAGTGAGTCTTGGTGTGCTTGGCGATGGAAGGCATAAACTAAAGCTGGTGCTGTACGGTAACAGATTTAACGGCTTTGGTGCAGTGCATAATGCGAATGAGAACTATGTCTGGTACGGAAACGGCTCATACAGAACAACGGGCAAAGAGTGGACTGACAGTTATATGCTGCGTCCTGTTGGAATAATGTCCGAAATTGAAATTGAGCGTAATATCTGAGAAAGTAATGTCATGAAAGATGAGTCTTTATACAGGCTCATCTTTTTTTAAAATTTACATATACTGTTTAGGGGTGATCATTTTATGAAGAAAATACTGCTGTCAGTTCTTGCGGCATTATTTATATCCGTTATAATTCCTCTTATAATAGTTGAGGTTTTACAGCCGGATACAAACGCCGATTCTACACAGCCATTGCCGGCACCTACGGTATCGGGTGATATGCAGGTGTGACAGAAATATGTTGCAATTTTATAAATAAAGTAGTATAATTATACTGTGAGAATATTTTTTAAGAGAGGGGTTTACTTATGAAAAAATTTGTAAGTGCAATGTTGAGTACAACAATTCTTGCATCGGTAGTTGCTATGCCGTACAGTACAGCTGTACAAGCGGCAGATTCTGCAAAGCAAATGGAGTATCTGTCACGTGGACTTACTGCGGTAAAGCTTGACGGTGGAGTATACCTGAGCTGGCGAATTCTCGGTACGGAATCGCTTTCACAGCAGTACGACATATATCGTGACGGCGTAAAGATTGCCACTGTAGACGCATGTAACTATACCGATACAAGCGGATTTTTGTACAACACATATAATGTTGTAAAGGCGGGTGAAGCTCCGAAGCTTTCGGAGGAAGCAACGGTATGGCGTAACAGCTATATAGACATACCCGTAGATCGTCCTGAGGGAGGTACAACAAAGTCGGGTGAATCATATACATATTCAATCAATGACACGACCGTAGGAGATGTTGACGGTGACGGTGAATACGAGTATATCATCAAATGGGATCCGTCAAACTCAAAGGATAACTCATCACACGGCTATACCGGCAATGTGCTTATTGACTGTTACGAGCTGGACGGAACAAAGCTCTGGCGAATTGATATGGGTATAAATATCCGTGCAGGTGCGCATTACACACAGATGAGCGTCTATGACTTTGACGGTGACGGAAAAGCAGAAATGGCACTCAGAACACGTCCGGGCTCAAAGGATGGTAACGGCAACTATGTAAGTGATGCAGGAGAGAATCTTACATGGGACGGATATAACAATTCAAGTGATTTAAGACAGAGCGGCTCAAAGAGCGGTCATATTATAAAAGGTCCTGACTGGCTCACTATGTTTAATGGTGAAACAGGTGAGGCAATGCAGACAATAGACTATTACCCACAGCGTGGTTCTGTTAAGGGTTGGGGCGATAGCTATGGTGGTCGTTCAGAACGATTCTTAGCAGGTGTTGCATACCTTAACGGTACAACCCCGAGCCTTATTATGTGTCGTGGTTATTATGAAAAGGCATCAATGGCGGCATATAACTGGAACGGCGAAAAATTCACGCAGCTTTGGGGTAAAACATATACATCTGATACAAGCACTCTCTATGCACAGGGCAACCATCAGCTTTCCGTTGCCGATGTTGATAACGACGGCAAGGACGAGGTTGTGTTTGGTTCAGCTGTTATGGACGATACAGGCGAGGTTTTAAACTCAACAAAACACGGACACGGAGATGCTTTGCACGTATCTGATTTTAATAACGACGGTGAACAGGAAATTTTTCAGGTACATGAGGAAAAGACATATTACAAGTCGTACGGTGCAGAGGTACGTAAGGGTAAAAATGCAAGTATAATCGGTGCAACAGGTTCAAGCGGTGACTGCGGACGAGGTGTAATGGCTAATGTGGACGATGCATACGCATTGGCAAACCCTGACACCGCTCCGTCACTATACTGGTCAGTAGCAGATGGATATGCACATGGTATAGATGGTAGCATAATCACAAAATCAAGAGATGATGGTGATGTTTATGCATCACTTCCGCGTGAAATTAACTCATTTGTATATTGGGACGGCGATTTGGGTCGTGAGCTTTTAGACTATACAAGAGTAGTGAAGTATACAATAGGCGAGGACAGCGAAGATGCATATTCAACACGTCTTGCAACTTTTGACGGAGTGCATCACAACAACTCAACAAAGGCAAATGCGGCACTTTCAGCCGATTTGTTCGGTGACTGGCGTGAAGAGGTTGCATACGGTACAAATGACAATAAAGCATTAAGAATTTTCACAACAACAATTCCTACTGACTATAAGCTCACAACGCTTATGCATGACAGTCAGTACCGATGTGCTGTTGCATGGCAGAATGTAGGTTATAATCAGCCCCCTCACACAAGCTATTACATAGGTTCACTTGCGCTTGCAAGCGGTAAGAACTATCTTGCACCTAAGGCAGGCTTTGATACGATAGAGTATGCAAGTACGCCGTCAGGTGCCGAGCCGATACCTGATACAGAGGAGAACGTAATATATACAGCAGAAAGCTTTGATAACGGTAAGGCAGGATTTTCAAGCGGCAGTGTTATAACACAGAGTGCACCGTACAATAATGTGCTTTCACTCTCGTCGGGTTATGTGACTTTGGATATTGCAACTCCTGATCCGAACGCAACACCCACTCCGGCTCCAACACCGACTCCGGCTCCTACTCCGGAAGTATCGGTTATACCGACGCCAAAACCGACAACGGTATATTCAAATGGATTTGAGAGTGGCATAACAACTGATGATAAGAACAGAATAATTTATATTAATACAAGCGAAGAAACAACTGTTTATAATGAGATTGACGGTATAAAGCTTGCAGTTGGTATAAGAGCAAGCACAAAGGCAGAAACAAACTGGTCTTGGGTTGAGGGCGGAAGAGTCGGTAAGGCTTTGATGCTCAACTCCGATGAATACTCAAATGCAAACAGAGGTCCGAGAATATCATTTACAACTCCGGCAATAGCAAGCGGAAGCACAGCAGAGCTTTCAATAAATGTCAAGCTTTATAAGGGTGGAGATGTAGAGCCGGCACTCAATTACAATGACAGTGAAACGAGTGATACATCAACAGATATTACATCATATTTCAGTACATCGGAATACCGCACTTTAAGGGTAGTTATAGAAAATAACAGTGGAAAGTATACAAGAACAATTTATTGCGGTGATACCGTTATTGCAACTGATAATGCATCAACATTCCCTGTACTACGAGGCGTAGTTCCGTCAGATTCGGCTGCTACAAGCACAGGTGTGTACTTTGATGATTTCTCCGTAACAACATTAACACAGTCAGATGAAACAGATATTTATGCATCAAAAATAAATATGACATCAACCAATGCAAAGGCTGATGTATATAACTATACTGACAAAACAAAAACGGTTTCGCTTTATTTTGCACAGTATAATAGCGACGGAACATTAGCTTCAGTAAAGGTTTCTACTGCAGAAATTCCGTCAGGTTCATATGCAGCGTATGATGTTGATTCAGTTGCAGGTGCATTACAGAAGATGTTTATCTGGGATAATGAGAATAATCAGCCGATTAGTGTAAAGGATACAGCAGAAGCGTCAATTCAGGAAATTGACATAGCGTCTGTTGAGGTCAATACAGACGGAACATATCTTGTAGAGTTTGACTGGCGACCGGGTACATCTGTAACACTCACAGACGAAAACGGTAATAATCTTGTGAAGCTGTCAAAGACATCAAGCACAGCTATCAAGTACACAACAGGCACAAACTCATCAAAGACTCTTAATGCATTGTTTACAAGCTCAGCTAACTGGTATCATGTAGAGATTACTCTCGATTTCACAGCAAAAGCTGCAGACATCGCTATTATGGACTACACAAATAACAGCGAAACAAAGACTGTATATTCACAGTCGTTCAGCGGTTCGGACGGATTTTTGTCTAAAATAGCTTTTGCAGGAAGTACATATCTTGACAATCTTGTTATAAGCGAAGTTAAGTACAATGTAGATATGAGCCTTGTAAACTTTGACGTGGTTGACAGCGAAGGTAATGCAGTTTCCGACGCAACGGTTCTGGTTGGTTCACGTCAGCTCACAACCGACAGTGACGGTCATGCGGCAATTAAGCTAAAGAGCGGTACATATGACTATTCAATTACAAAGGCGGCATATAAGAGTGCAAAGGGCATAGTAACACTTGCAAACCGTGAGACAAAAGATATAAGTGCTACACTTGCTGACGGTGAAGAAAGAAATATCTATGTAAGCTATGTATATGACGGTCAGATTCAGCTTGCCGATCCTGTATTTGCAGGTACAGCAATGGAGAATACTACATTTACAGTAGCAGACTCTGCTAAGGCAGATATAGCCTATACATTCCCGACAGATGCTGAGGACATAGTACCGGGTTATGAGGACTATGCAGGACAGACATATACATTCGAGTATGATGCAGACAATTCAGACACAGTTGATGTTGTAGTTGATGAAGGTGCTGATACATATATTGTTCTTGCTTATAAGATTAAGCGAGTGCCTACTGCTACAGACACAGCTGTTACAAGGGTTCTCTTTAATGAGGACGGTGTAGGTCTGTCACAGATAACAGGTGCAGGCGAATATGTTGTAAATGATGAAACAGGTGAGAAGTATGCACGTTACAGCTTAACGTCATCAAAGAATGTTTCCGTTTCAATACCTAACACATCAGCGGCAGTCGTGCTTGAAATGGACGTTATGTATGAAAGCATCGACAGCGGCGGTAACGTGTACGGTGTATGCGAATACAGTGGTACAACAAAGGGTACAGGTATAGGTCTCAGAACTACCGGTGACGGTTCACAGTGGGCACCTGTAAAGTGGGGTAAGGAGCTATGGGTTTCAACCACAAACAGCTACAAATACCCTGCAAACTATCAGAACAGATGGACGCATATTATCTTAGTATCAACAGGAACAGATATACGTGTAACAATGGCAGACAAGGAAACAGGTACGGTTTATGTTGATAATCAGTCAATCGGTATGACAAACAGCGTAGGCTCTGCATCAAAGCCGATTAACAAGCTTGTATTCGGCTGTGGCTACGGCAGCGGTAATGCGGTTATGTCGATTAAGGAAGTAAAGGCATACACTGTAGGCGTTGCGGCTGACGGCGAAATGGCAGAGGAAACCGTACAGATTCAGCCGACGGATTCATATACATTCACTGTTGAAGACCACATCAGTGATGTTGAGGGTGTAAGCTTTGATGTTTCTGATATTATAGGTGTGTCTTATGAATTGCAGGACGCAGAGGGTAATGGGGTATCACCTGACGGCTTCAGTCTGACAGATGAAGGTGTGCTTACTACCTCACTTGATGATTTTGAGGGCGTTGAACAGTATTATGTTATAGTTAAGTACAATGACATACCTGTAAAGCGTATTACACTTGACTATCTCACAGTGACGTATACATACGGAACAATAAAGGGCTTCGGTGACGGAACCTCACCGTTCTCCATCACGAGTGCAACCGGCTACAGTATAGCGCAGGAAAATGAAACCTTGTGCTATACACGTACAGCAGGAACAGCATTTAATAACGGCGTAGTGCTTACAGCACCTTTATGGACAGGAGCGCTTGCAGACGACTTCGTGTTCAGTTTTGATTACATGGTTGACGAAGCATACTATAAGGGATATATGTATGTAACGGACAGTTCGGGTAATGAAATGATACGAATGGAAACACATGTGTATCAGCCAAGAATAAAAATATTCCACGATTCGTCGGGTACATTTACAAATTTCAATTCAGAATCAGGATTTGCTAAGGATACGTGGTATACATTTGTTGTGAGAGGAAATAATTTCACATCAGGCAGCAAGGGCTTGACTATGGAAATATACAAGCAAGGTGAATACGACCGTACAACCGATACCGCATCGGCTTCACCGCTCGTAACGGTAACGGGAATGACGCCGTATAACTCATCATGCACAAGTACAGGTATTTCACTGAAGTGTCAGGTTACGCAGAACGAAGTTGAGTCACAGAAGTCTGTAACAGATCCGGGAGATAAGCAGTATTTCGATAATCTCGCTTATTACTATTATGATTATAAGTAAAAAAATGCCGTAAGGCATTTTTTTATTCAATACACTTGAATATTAACATCAGATATGGTAAAATTATGTTATTACAGAATCGGAGGATTTCAATATGACA
>CAYMCT010000011.1:0-14036 GCA_964389075.1 uncultured Lachnospiraceae bacterium | reverse complement strand
TTAAATTTCCGTATCTTGCACGTTCAACCTCACTTATGTACACATAGTACACGGCGTTCGGTTGAAAGCACAATCTACGAAAATTTTCTGCAGTTTTAAAAGAAAGAGGGTAACAATTAACAAATGAAAAATACATTCAAGGCGGCATTCAAAAAATCAATGCCTGTTTTTGCAGGGTATCTTGCACTGGGTATGGGGTTCGGAGTTCTGCTTGAGGCAAAGGGTTACGGTCTGATATGGGCATTCGTGATGAGCCTTACCATATTTGCAGGTACGTTGCAGTATGTGGCAATCGACCTTCTGGCAGGCGGTGCATCGCTTTTACATTCAGCTTTTATGACGGTGATGATTTCGGCACGTCAGGTGTTCTACGGAATATCAATGCTCAAATTATATAAGGGAATGGGTAAGATAAAGCCGTATCTCGGCTTTGCGCTTACCGATGAAACTTATTCGCTTGTGTGCCGTGGCGATATTCCTGAGGGTGTAGAGAACAGAAAACAGTATTATCTTTTCCTGTCAATGCTCAACCAGTCCTACTGGATTTTAGGCGGTCTGATAGGAAATCTGATTGGCTCGCTTATAGAGTTTAACTCGGCAGGTGTTGAGTTTTCTATGACGGCGATATTTGTGGTTATATTTATTGAACAGTGGCAGAGCGGCGGCGATCACACAAGTTCACTCATAGGCGTTATTTCAACTGCCGTTTGTCTTTTGATTTTCGGCGCTGAAACATTCCTCATTCCTGCACTGTTATTGATAGCGGTTTCGCTATGCGTTCTGAGAAGAAAGAGAGGTATATGAATATGTCTCATTCTGTAAAGATACTGATAGTAGTGGCAGTGGTAAACATATTTATGCGTTTACTGCCGTTTATGGTGTTCAGAGGTGACAAGCCGTTGCCTAAGGTTATAACATACCTTTCAAAGGTATTGCCTTATGCGCTCATAGGAATGCTCGTCGTTTACTGTCTTAAAGATATAAGTATCCTTAGTGCACCGCACGGCTTACCTGAATTTATAGCCTGTGCTGCGGTGGCGCTCTTGCATATATGGAAAAAGAATATGCTGCTTAGTGTATTCGGAGGCACGATTTTTTATATGATACTTATTCAGTTTGTTTTCTGACGGAGGGTTATTATGTTAAAAAATAAAACAATATTACTCGGTGTAACAGGTTCTATTGCTGCGTACAAGATAGCGAATCTGGCACGTATGATAAAGAAGCTCGGCGGTAACGTTCACGTGCTTATGACAAAGAATGCGGAGAATTTTATAAATCCGTTCACGTTTGAAACACTTACTCAGAACAAGTGTCTTGTTGATACGTTTGACCGTAATTTTCAGTACAGTGTTGAACACGTAGCGCTTGCAAAGCAGGCGGATGTGGTTATGATAGCCCCTGCATCTGCAAACGTGATAGGCAAGATTGCAAATGGTATTGCTGATGATATGCTCACAACAACCGTTATGGCTTGTCCGTGTAAAAAGATAATTTCACCTGCGATGAACCATAATATGCTCCATAATCCGATAGTACAGGATAATATAAAGAAGCTTCAGAGCTATGGCTATGAAATTGTTGCTCCGTCACACGGTATGCTCGCAAACGGTGATATGGGCGATGGACGTATGCCTGATGAAGAAATATTACTTGAATATATCTTGCGTGAGGTATCGCACGAAAAGGATATGGCAGGAAAAAAGGTGCTTGTAACAGCAGGAGCAACCCGTGAGGCGATAGACCCTGTACGGTTTATCAGCAACCGCTCCACAGGCAAAATGGGTATTGCAATTGCACGTGCGGCTATAATGCGAGGTGCTGAGGTGACACTCGTTAAAGGTCATACAGATATTGATGCACCCATGTTTACAGAAGTCATAGAAACAGAATCAGCCGAAGATATGTACAATGCCGTTACAGAGCGTGCGGCTGATATGGATATAATCATAAAAGCGGCGGCTGTGGCTGATTATACACCTGCAGCTGTGGCTGATGAGAAAATAAAAAAGAGCGAGGGCGAAAGTTCAATTCCGCTCACACGCACAAAGGATATTTTAAAGAGTCTTGGCGAGACCAAGCGTGACGGTCAGTTCATTTGCGGCTTTTCAATGGAAACAGAGAATGTGCTTGAAAATTCAATGAAGAAGCTTACCGCAAAGAATGCTGATATGATATGTGCAAACTCACTCCGTAAAGAGGGTGCAGGGTTTGGCACAGACACTAATATAATAACGGTTATCACAAAGAACGGTGCGGAGGAGCTGCCTATAATGAGCAAGCTTGATGTCGCACACGCAATTCTTGCCAGAATAATCGGAAAAGGAGAATAATCCGCTATGAGAATGAGGAAAAAGAAAAATTGTGCCGCAAGAATTGAGCGATGCGGTGATATACGCATAACCGAGCCGGAGCAGTACAAGGGTAAATGGAACGAGGTATTCGGAAACGATAATCCTATCCATATCGAGATTGGCTGCGGCAAGGGTAGCTTTGTAACGGGTATGGCGAAAATGTATCCTGATGTGAACTTCATCGCAATCGAAAAGGTTGAGGATGTAATCGTAATGGCGATGGAGAAGGCGGTAGAAGCAGAGCTTACAAACGTACGTTTTATGGACCTTGATGCAGAGAGGATAGAGGACTTTTTCGAGAAGGGCGAAATATGCCGTATATATCTGAACTTCTCCGACCCATGGAAGAAGAACAAGCAGGCAAAACGCAGACTCACTCACAAGAACTTCCTCGACAGATACAAGAAGGTACTCAGTAACGGTGACTATATTTGGTTCAAAACTGATAATAAGCCACTATTTGAGTTTTCGCTTAATTCCTTTGCACAGGAAAATTTCAAGCTCGAAAATATCACTCTTGATTTGCATAACTCAAAATTTGAGGGGAACGTTGTAACAGAATATGAACAGAGATTCCTTGATTTAGGACAGCCTATCTACAGACTCGAAGCTGTATATTTAGGTTGGGAAGATACAAGGAGTGAGGCATAATGCTTATAGATTTTCACACTCACGTGTTCCCGAATGAGATTGCAGAACGTGCAATTAACGGTATTGTACAAGCAAGTCAGGATATTTATGGGTTAGACAGAGTGGTGTGCTTTGATGCAACCGTAAACTCGTTAAAGTCGGATATGGTGAAGAAAAATATCGACATAAGTGTTGTCCTGCCTATTGCAACGAAACCGAAACAGCATTTGTCAATCAACAGATTTGCAAAAGAGATTACAAAAGATAATATAATCTCGTTTGCTTCGGTGCATCCGTATGACGAGGATATAAGCTCGATTTTACAGCATATAAACTCTGAAGGATTTGCAGGAATAAAGCTGCATCCTGATTATCAGAACGTTTTTGTAGATGATGAGCGTATGATAAGCCTTGTTAAAGCGGCAGGCGAGCTTGGTCTTTATTCAGTATTACACGCAGGCGAGGATTTGGGTATAAGAGCGCCGTTTCATTGCTCGGTTGACCGTCTGAGAACGTTCCTTGACGGTGTTGATGAAAGTCTTGTGGTTTTGGCACATATGGGCGGCTTCAATATCTGGGACGGGGTAGAGGAGTATATTATAAACTCTCCTGCATATTTCGATACGGCGGTTGTGAGCAGTTATATTGATATTGAGCAGTATAAACGTATAATAGACAGACACGGGGCAGATAAAATATTATTCGGCTCTGATGCACCTTGGGAGGATCCTGTTGATACTCTTGCATTTCTGGAGAGAGCAGGACTTTCAGATGAGGAAAAGGAACAGATAAAACACAAGAATGCAAAAAGGATACTGAAGATATGATTAAAGAATTTTTAAAGAGAAAAAATATCGTATTCTCGGCTAAGAGATATGGAATAGATGCACTCGGTGCAATGGCACAGGGCTTGTTTGCATCACTTCTGATAGGTACAATTATTAGCACTATCGGTTCGCAGACAGGTGTTGAGGTGTTGGTGCAGATTGGTGATTTTGCAAAGAGTGTTACAGGTCCTGCAATGGCTATTGCTATCGCAATCGCACTTGATGCACCCAGGCTTGTTATGTTCTCGCTTTGTGCTGTCGGCTATGCCGCAAATTCTCTTGGTGGGGCGGGCGGTCCGCTTGCGGTTCTCGTTATTGCCATTATTGCAACAGAGCTTGGTAAAATGGTAAGCGGTGAAACAAAGATAGATATTTTAGTAACTCCCTTTGTTACGATATGTGTGGGTTGTCTGCTCTCAATCTGGATTGCACCGCATATCGGTACAGCGGCAAGTGCTGTTGGTAATGCGATTATGTGGGCAACAGAGCTACAGCCGTTTTTGATGGGTATTATCGTTTCGGTAGTGGTAGGTATTGCACTCACACTTCCTATCAGCTCGGCGGCGATATGTGCGGCGTTATCACTAACAGGTCTTGCAGGCGGTGCGGCTCTTGCCGGCTGTTGTGCACAGATGGTTGGCTTTGCGGTTATGAGCTTTAAGGAGAACAGATGGGGCGGACTCGTTGCTCAGGGTATAGGCACAAGTATGCTCCAGATGGGTAATATCGTGAAGAACCCTAAGATATGGATTCCGCCAACACTTGCATCGGCTATAACGGGCCCGATTGCAACGTGTGTGTTCAAGCTCCAGATGAACGGTGCGGCAGTATCGTCGGGTATGGGTACTTGCGGCTTTGTTGGTCAGATTGGTGTTTATACCGGCTGGATTGCAGATATTGAGAACGGATTAAAGACAGCAATAACATCTACTGATGTTATCGGTCTGATACTGATTTCGTTCGTGTTACCGGCAGTTTTGACGTGGTTAATCTCAATACCGCTGAGAAAAATCGGCTGGATAAAGGAAAATGATTTGAAATTGGATATATAAACAGAAACGGTGCAGTTCAAAACGAACTGCACCGTTTCTGTTTATATATCTAAGCCCAGTATATATTCATCAATTGCTTCTGCAACGAGCTTTGAGTATTTAACAGCCTCAACAACCGTCTTTGCACCGTTTACAACGTCGCCTGATGCGAATATACCGTCACGTGTGGTCTGACCGAAGGTGTTTGTAACAAGCAAGCCTCTGTCTGTTACGTCAAGGCCGCCTGTGTTTGCAACAAGCATATTATCAGCACCCTGACTTATGGCGATGATTGTGCTGTCAGCCTTTTCAAGTCTTTCAGAGCCTGGGATTCTTGTGAGTGTGCCTTGACCATCACATTCAAGATCTGCAAAGATGCCTCCCTCGTCAGTCAGCTCGACCGGGTCAACGTGTACCTTGAACTTGACACCCTCAAGCTTTGCGTAGTTAACCTCATGCTCACTTGCGGCAAAGAAATCGTGTCTTGAGAAAATTGTTACTTCCTTTACGCCGTGGCGTAGTGCGGTTCTTGCAACGTCCATTGCCGAGTTACCTGCACCGATGATGTTGACCGTTTCGCCGAGCCGGTAAACATCGGGGTTGGTGAGATAGTTGATTGCATAATGTACATTTCCGAGCGATTCGCCCTTTATATGTAATGTGTTAGGACGCCATACACCAATGCCGATAAATACGGCAAGGTAACCGTCACGGAATAAATCGTCAATCTTGATACCGCCGCCTATAAGTGTGTTCGGTCTTATCTTAACTCCGAGCTGATACAGACGCTCTTTATACCTATCCAATATGGATTTCGGCAAACGGAACTCAGGTATGCCGTAACGCAATACTCCGCCGATTCGTTCCTTGCTCTCAAAGATTGTTATATCATAACCCTTGCGTGCGAGTATAAACGCAATCGTTATGCCTGCAGGACCTGAGCCTATGATTGCAACCTTTTTGCCGTTAGTTTTGATTTCTCCGAACTCAAGCCGGTTAAAGTAATAGTCTGAAATATAGTTCTCAATCGTCGATGCGTGAACCGGCGAACCTTTTCTGCCAAGAACACAATGTCCTTCGCACTGATTCTCATGGTTACATATGAGAGAGCAAATGAGCGAAAGCGGGTTGTTCTCGAACAACATCTTTCCTGCATCGTCAATGTTACCTTCAAGAAGCATACGAATCATATCGGGGACAGGTGTGTTGATAGGACAGCCTTCCCTGCACATCGGTTTTTTGCAATTCAGACAACGGGTAGCCTCGTCTAATACGTGATATGCCAAAATAACTCCTCCTTACAGATCTCTCTCTCAATATCTGTATTGTATCATAAAATAATTGATTTATCAAGTAAAAACACTGGATTTTATCAGAATGACATAGCTTGAGGCGGCGTATGCCATAATGCAAGGGATGAAAAATTGATATTTTAGAAGTGAGCACAGGATAAAGTTCTGTGTTCTTGATTTATTGTATTGAAATATTTTTCATTGTGTGATATACTAAATATGTAAAGGACTGATATGTATGTCAGATAATGAATTGTGTTACTAATATATGAAACAATGCAAAAAACACCTCGGACGAAGAAGTGGAAAAATATCAGATTAATATAAAAAGGAGACAATATTATGTTGAAATTAGAAGTAAAAAATAAAAACGGAGAGGTATTAGCTTGCTCTGAAGCAGAGGATCGCTGTGCTTTGGCATACGATAAGGCTTATGAGGTGGGCGATAGCCTTGTTATGAGTACATCGGAAACAGATGTATATTTGGTTTTACAACTTGACGATGCACTCGGACAGGCGTTTGTGTACCAGAAAACACCCGAACTGAAGTATGTTATTCCTTTTGAGGAAAAGAGAGTATCATATTCACCGAAGGCTTTTTATGGTGAAAAACACGTTATAACGGTACGTTATGCTACCAAGGATGAAATTGCTATGCATAAAAATCTTGCGTTAAACGTATATGACCAGCATGGTGATACGGGTTGTTTCCCTCATGCGCATGCAAATGTTGAAACCCGAGGTGAATCGGTGTTTGCTGCACGTAATGCAATAAACGGAAACTGCTGTAATGAGAGTCATGGACCGTGGCCGTATGAGTCATGGGGAATAAATATGCAGGATGATGCCGAAATAACGCTCGAATTTGGAAGACCGGTTGAAATTGACAGTATGATACTTGTAACAAGAGCAGATTTCCCTCATGATAATTACTGGAAACAGGTTACATTTACGTTCTCTGATGGTACCACTCTGGTACATAATATGGAAAAGTCATCAGCGCCGCATTATATTTCCCTGCCTGAGAAAAAGCAGGTGGAATGGATTAAGCTGGGTAATCTGATTCAGGATCCTGATGATCCGTCACCGTTCCCGGCACTGAGCCAGTGGGAGGTTTACGGAACCGAGATTAAGGAGAAATGAAATGTATAATGACTGTATAGAAATCCGTGATCTTGTTGTTTTTGCGAATCACGGCGTTTTGCCTGAAGAAAAGTCGATGGGACAGAAGTTTGTTATCTCGTTGAAATTATACACGGATATGCGAAAGACTGTAGAAACAGATGATATTTCCGAGGCAGTCAACTATGCGGAGGTTTGTGCGTTTGTAACAGAGTTCACAAAGATTAACAGATGCAAGCTTATTGAAGCAGCGGCTGATAATATTGCCAGAGCTTTGCTTGTTAGTTATCCTGCCATAAACAGTGTTGAAATAACACTAAAAAAGCCGTGGGCACCTATCGGCTTGCCGCTTGAAAGTGTTGCGGTGAAGATTAAACGAAGCAGAGCAAAAGCATATCTGAGCATAGGCTCAAATATGGGCGATAAGACGAAAAATCTTGATTTTGCAGTGGACTCTATAAAGAAAAACGAAGCGTGTATGCTGAAAAAGGTATCAGAATACATCATAACGAAACCGGTTGGCGGTGTAGAACAGGACGATTTTTTGAATTCCTGTATTGAAATTGATACTGTTCTTACACCTTATGAATTACTTGAATTTATTCATTCAGTAGAGAATGAAGCAGGCAGAACGAGAGAAATCCATTGGGGACCAAGAACCCTCGATATAGACATTTTGCTTTACGGTGACACTGTAATCCACGACGAGGAGCTTGTGGTTCCGCATCCTGAAATGCATAAACGAAGATTTGTTTTAGAGCCGTTATGTGAGATTGCTCCGTATGCATATCACCCTTCTTTAGGGAAATATGCAATTAACCTGCTTGGAGGTCTTTGTGATGATAACTCCTGACTATTACGTAAAATTCAAGTGTATCGGCGGAGAATGTAAAAACAACTGCTGTAAAGGCGGTTGGGAAATCGAGATTGACGATTCAGCGGTTGGGCGCTTTGGTAAAATAGAGGGCGAATTCGGATTGCGTGTGAGAGATGCAATAAGCAAGGATAATACCTTTAAAAATGTAAACGGACATTGTCCGTTGCTGAACGATGACGGCTGGTGCGAAATGGCACTGAGGGGACAAGAGCTTTGTACAGTGTGTGATGAATATCCAAGATTTACGGAGTTTTTCGGTGATTATTGCGAACGTGGAATTTCGCTCTCGTGTGAAGCTGCAACAGAAATAATTTTGAACTGCAACGACAAGGTGCGGCTGACGGGCGAAAGCAGTGAATGTGATGATGAAATGTTCATTATGCTTTTTAATGCACGCAAAACAATCTTTGAGATATTGCAAAACCGTGATACAGATATATTTAAGCGTATAAGGCTTGTTCTTGATTACGGTAGGGCGTTACAGGAGTTTATAAACGATAACGAAGATGGCGAATTTGTATATTCACCTATTGATTGCGGTGCAGGAAACAACGATATGACGGAATATTTTGAGTTTTTAAAAGAACTTGATATTTTAAATCCGTCATGGTCAGATATATTAAATGCGAGAGAAAGTGGACAAAGCAAAAGCTGTCCTGAATTAATTACAGAACAGCTTGCAGTTTATTTTGTTTACAGATATTTTCTCAAAGCGGTATTTGATTGTGATGCACTTTCAAAGCTGAAGCTTATGGCTGTAAGTGTTATGGCGGTTGTAAGACTTGGTGAAATAACAGGTGATATAGCAGAATGTGCAAGGCTGTACTCAATAGAAATCGAGCATAACGAAGAAAACCTCGAGAAGGTTTACGATGCATTTTTATTCGATGAATTTTTGTCGTATGAAAATATTCAGAAAATGATACATTAATTTGTTTCGCAGCGTGATGATACAATAACTGCACAAAACATAATCACAGTTATACCTATAAGGATAATCAGCGGTACTACCGAAAATGCTGCAGACAGCTTGTGTGTACAGTTTGAGAATGCTTCTGCAGGCATCTGCACGAGTCTGAAAACGGTGGCGGTTAAGGCGGCAGAGATAAGCCCGTGCAGAACCTTGCCGAGGATATACGGCTTAAGGCTCAGTCTTGCACCGGCTGTTACAGCCATAACCTGAATATGCACACATATGCCTGAAAAACCTACTATAAATGAGGTCAGTATGAGTTTTTCGTAAATGCTGTAATCTAACAATGATGTTTTTAAAACCCCTGTTGAGAACTCGAATAATCCGGAAATCAGAACATCAAGACCTTCTGAAAGATGGGCATTTACCAGTAATGCACGCGAAATTGCAGAAAAGAATATTATTGAAAAGCATACCGTAATTATGTTTTTTGCTGACTCTGAAAGAGCCTTTGAAAATACTTCGGGCAAAGAAAGCTCTATAGTATTAAGGTGGGTTGGCGGTGCGGTATGCTTGTTTTTGTTATAAAACCGGAAAATAATGCCCACCAATACAGACGCAGATATATGTATTCCGTAAAGAATAACCCCCCATAGAGGCTTACCGTAAATAGCAGTTCCTATGGAGCCTATAATAAAAAGCGGACCGCTGTTGTTGCAGAAGGCAAGCAAACGTTCTGCCTCTGATTTTGAAATGTTACCGCTTTGGTAAAGCTGTACTGATGTAATTGCTCCGAGCGGAAAACCGGTGATAATCCCCAGAACAAATGCGGCAGAACCGGCAGGCGCAACATTGAAAAGCGGACGCATTATATTCTGTGATGCCTTTGAAAGCACTGTTCCGAAACCTGAATATATGAGCAGACCTGAGCATACAAAAAAAGGGAAAAGAGTAGGTATTATCAGCTCATAACACATATTCATTGAATCACGGGTATATCGGATGATGTATTCTGAACGAGTGAGTATAAGTCCGATTACGGCAATTACCAAAGCATAAAACAAGTATTTTTTCATTTTATCAATCCTCCATATTGGTATAGTATATTATCTGTAAGAGCAAGAGTATGAATACTCTTTGTTTTTTTGCATATTTATATAGATATAAATTACCTCTTTGTGAAAGGGGAGAGCTATGCGTAAAGTAAGTGAATTTGTTGCAGATATGTTTCGTCTGCCCAAGGACGTCATAATGGATTTGCCGCGTATTTCCGTCTGTGGTGATAAGGAAATATATATTGAAAATCATAAAGGTGTTGTGGAATATACAGACTCACAGATACGAATAAAAATGAATGACGGAGTTATCAGTATATCAGGTGATAAGTTAAGAATAATAACACTCGAACTCCAAAGAATGGTCGTAAATGGAGATTTTGGACGTATAGAATATGAAAAAATCGGGAGAAAAAGAAAAAATGTTCAAAAAAATCTTTAAATTCGCTGCGGGATGTGTTATAATAAAAATAAGTGGGTCTGAAAAAGAACGTTTTGTGAATATGTGTATGTATAATGCACTGAGAATAAGCAATGTTATACCTTGTGACGGATATCTTCTTGCAACCTTGCAGGCAAGCGATTTTTGTAAGCTTCGCCGTATTGTAAGGAAAAGCGGTGTAAGCGTGAAAATCATCTCAAAGCACGGCTTGAGGTTCTTTTTGAAAAGAAACAGAAAAAGATATGGCTTTGCAGCAGCTATTCTGTTTGGTGTATTTTTGATTATAGCTCCGCAATATATATGGTGTGTGGAAATAGACGGAGCATACAGTGCCGACACGCAGGAGATAAAAGAAATACTAAAGAAACACGGTGTTTATGCAGGTGCCAAAAAATCAGAAATAGGCAAGCTGTCAGATATAAAAACAGATATTGTTGCATCTGCTGACGGTGTAAACTGGGCATGGCTATATGTAGAGGGGGCACGGGCGAGGCTTCAGATTCAGGAAGAGCTGCCGAGTCCTGAAGTAGTTGATGCAAACACGCCTACCGATATTATAGCTATAACTGACGGATGGGTGGAGCGTGCCGATGTTATGCGTGGCGAGCGGAAAATAAACACAGAAATGAATGTGACAGAGGGACAGATGCTTGTTTCGGGAAAGGTTGCGCTTTTCAAGGAAGGTGAGCCTGAAAAATATATGTATGTGCACTCGAAGGCAAAAATAATAGCAGACACGGTAAGAACTGAATCCGGATTTTTCACGGGCACGGAAACCTTGCGAATAAAAACCGGTAATAAAAAAACATATTTAACTGTTAACTTATCAGGAAAAGAACTGAACCTTTTCAAATCCGTTGACGGTGGATTTGAAGAATATGATGTCGAATCAAAAAGGTATGATATTATAGGATATATGGGTGTATCAATCACAGTTCATACTGTTTATGAAGTGAATGTTGCAACAAATGAACTGTCTGAAGAAGAAATACTTGCACGTGCAAAAGAGCAGCTTGAGGAGCGAATATGCAGGAAGCTTCAGACCGGAGCCGTAAAAAATGATGAAGAACTTACATACAGTGCAGAAAACGGTGTGTACAAAGTCACCTTGAGAATGCACTTAAAAGAAAATATTGGTATGGAAATACCGACAGAGGAGTGACAATTTTTGATAAAAAGAGTAATCGAAATACCTGAGAATATGGATGCTGCAGAGCTTTTCGGCAGACTTGACGAAAATATGAAGCTTGTTGAAAAAGCATTTAACGTGAACATATCTTTAAGAGACGGTGCTGTGCGAATAACGGGAGAGGAGGATAGCGTACAGCGTTCAGGTGATGTTATCCATATGCTGATAACAATGCTTTGCAACGGAGAGCAGATAGACGAGCAGAAAATTATGTACGCAGTGTCAATGGAGCAGGAAACCGGCGGTATAGACCTTGCAAAAATGGGTTCGGACTGTGTTGCGATAAATGTTAAAGGTCAGCCGATAAAAACGAAAACATTCGGTCAGAAAAAATATGTCGAAGCTATTGACAATAATACAATAGTTTTTGGTATAGGTCCGGCAGGTACGGGAAAAACCTATCTTGCGGTAGCAAAAGCGGTAATGGCACTGAAACGTCGGGAGGTAAGCAGAATAATTCTTACAAGACCTGCTGTAGAGGCGGGCGAAAAATTAGGCTTCCTGCCCGGTGATTTGCAGAACAAGGTGGACCCGTATTTAAGACCGCTATATGACGGAATGTATGAAATGCTTGGCGGAGAAGGCTTTTTGCGTTATCAGGAAAGAGGTGTGATAGAAGTAGCGCCGCTTGCATATATGCGAGGCAGAACGCTTGACAATGCCTTCATTATCTTAGATGAAGCGCAGAACACAACTCCTGAACAGATGAAGATGTTTTTAACCCGTATCGGATATGGCTCACACGCAATCGTAACGGGTGATATTACACAGATAGACTTGCCGGGCGATAAAAAATCAGGCTTGAAAGAGGCGATGAAGATACTGAGCGGTATTGATGATATTGCATTCTGTAAGTTTACGGAAAAAGACGTAGTGCGTCATCCGCTTGTACAGCAGATAATAAAGGCATATGCTAAATATGACGAGGAACGTGAACGAAGAAGATTGAAAAAGGGAAATAACTGATGGTTGAATTTATAATAGAAAACGAAACAAATGAAGAAATCAGTGAACGTCAGATAGAAGAGCTTAAAGCTGTATGTGAAACTGTAATGGCGAACGAGGAATGTAACTTTGATGCCGAGATAAGTCTGACTTTTACGGATAATGAGGGAATACGTGCAATTAATAGCGAGTATCGTGGTATCGACAGTGCAACGGATGTTCTTTCGTTCCCGATGCTTGATTTTGACGGTGAAGAAATTGATGCAGAATTCGAAACCGGAAACGGGCTCGTTATGCTTGGTGACATTGTAATCTCAATCGAGCGTGCAAGGGAGCAGGCAGGCGAATTCAACCATTCTTTAAGGCGTGAATTTGCATTTCTAACAGCACATTCAATGCTGCATCTTTTGGGTTATGACCATATAGATGACGAAGAGGGCGAAAGACAAATGATTGAAAAGCAGGATAAAGCTCTTACGAAATTAGGACTTACACGAGAAATAAAAGAATTTTAAGGACGGATAAAAAATGAACAAAAATTTTAAATCAGGCTTCTGTGCAATAATCGGAATGCCGAATGTAGGAAAATCAACTTTATTAAACAGTATAGCAGGTCAGAAAATTGCGATAATATCTGATAAGCCTCAGACCACGCGTAATAAAATACTTGCTATACATTCAACCCCCACAGAACAGATAATATTTACAGACACTCCGGGAATACACAACCCACACAATAAGCTGGGCGAATATATGGTCAAGGTTGCGAATGAAAGTATGCGTGATACTGATGTGGTAATTTTCGTTGTGGATGCTTCAAAGGGAATAAGGGCAAAAGAGCGTGAGATAGCAGAGAATATAGACAAGCTCGGCTTACCATGCGTACTCGTTATAAACAAAATAGACCTTGTAAAAAAAGAAGATTTACTTCCGATGATAGCTGATTTTTCAAGTATAAACGATTTTGAATCAATAATCCCGATAAGTGCCAAGGAGGATGACGGAGTATCAAACCTTCTGTCAATAATAACAGATTACCTTGAAGAGGGTCCGATGTTCTATGATGAGGAAATCGTAACAGACCAGCCTGAAAAGGCAATTGCGGCTGAAATTATACGTGAGAAGATGCTGTGGCTGCTTGATAAGGAGGTTCCTCACGGAATCGCTATCGAGATTACGAGAATGAAGGAAAAACCTAAGGTAACAGAGGTTCATGCAACAATCTTTTGTGAGCGTAAAACCCATAAGGGCATCATTATAGGCAAAAACGGCGAAATGCTCAAAAAAATCGGAACTATGGCACGTGCGGATATTGAAAAGATGCTTGATAAAAAGGTATACCTCGAACTGTGGGTGAAG
>CAYMCT010000010.1:0-14258 GCA_964389075.1 uncultured Lachnospiraceae bacterium | reverse complement strand
ACCATAGGCTTTCATCAATTGTCTGCGTTCAACAGACATTGTTTCGGGCATTACTATAATTATTCTGTAGCCTCTTGCCGCTGCAACAGATGCAAGACCTATTCCTGTATTACCCGATGTAGGTTCAATTATAACCGAGTCCTTTGTAAGTCTGCCGCTTGCTTCGGCATCATCAAGCATCGCTTTGGCTACTCTGTCCTTAACCGAGCCTGCCGGATTCAGATATTCAAGCTTTGCAATTACCTTTGCCCCTAAATTAAGCTCTTTTTCAATATTAGTAAGCTCAAGCATTGGTGTTCTGCCAATAAGCTGAGCTACTGATGTGTATATATTTGCCATAAAATTAACCCCTTTCAACTCTCTATAGCCGCAAATCCATTTTCAAGATCGGCAATAATATCATCAATATGTTCAGTACCAACTGAAAGACGGATAGTGTTCGGCTTAATTCCCTGATCCTCAAGCTCCTCTGCTGTAAGCTGACTGTGCGTTGTTGTTGCAGGATGGATTACAAGACTCTTTGCATCTGCTACATTAGCAAGCAGCGAGAAGATTTTGAGGTTATCAATAAATGCGTGTGCCTCCTTTTCGCCACCCTTGATTTCAAAGGTAAAGATTGAACCTCCGCCGTTAGGGAAATATCTCAGGTATAATTCATTATCAGGATGAGCCTCAAGCGATGGGTGGTTTACCTTTTCTACAAGCGGATGCTTTGATAAATATTCCACTACTTTTTTCGTGTTTTCTGCGTGACGTTCAAGTCTTAACGAAAGAGTTTCCGTTCCCTGCAAAAGCAGAAATGCCGCAAACGGAGAAATCGTTGCACCGGTGTCACGAAGCAGCACCGCACGAATATATGTTACAAACGCCGCCGCACCTGCCGCATCAGTAAATGCAACACCATGATAGCTCGGATTTGGCGATGATATCTGTGGATATTTGCCCGACTTGGTCCAATTGAAATTCCCCGAATCTACAATTATTCCACCAAGCGTAGTACCGTGACCGCCTATAAATTTTGTAGCGGAATGAACCACAATATCCGCACCGTGCTCTATCGGTCTTATAAGATACGGCGTACCAAAAGTATTATCAACCACAAGCGGTAAACCGTATTTGTGAGCAAGCTCTGCGAGAGCGTCAATGTCAGGAATATCGCTGTTCGGATTTCCAAGTGTTTCAATGTATATCGCCCTTGTTTTTTCTTCTATAGCATTTTCCACTTCGTTAAGGTTATGGATATCTACAAACGAAGCCAAAATTCCGAAATTCGGAAGCGTGTGCGCAAGCAAATTATAACTACCGCCGTAAATGGTTTTCTGTGCCACAATATGTCCGCCGTTCTGTGCAAGTGCCTGAAGTGTATATGTGATTGCTGCTGCACCTGAAGCAAGTGCTAATGCTGCAACTCCCCCTTCAAGAGCAGCAATGCGTTTTTCAAAAACGTCCTGTGTAGAATTAGTAAGACGACCGTAGATATTTCCTGCATCCTGCAATCCAAAACGTGCTGCTGCATGAGCGCAGTCGTGGAATACATACGATGTTGTTGCATAAATCGGTACCGCACGGGCATCCGTTGCCGGGTCGGGATTTTCCTGACCTACATGGAGTTGTAATGTTTCAAATTTGTAATCAGACATAATATTAATTTCCTTTCGTTTTTTAGAATTATTTTGGTTTTTTTCTTACTCAAAACACATTCGTCCAAAACGATAGTTGGCTCTTAAAAGCTCTTCAAAGTGAAAAAGCATTTTACTCACCTCTTTTTTCTTTTACCTACTACTTTAGTAGGTTGATAACAGTATACTACCAATTTTCTGTTTTGTCAAGAGGTTTTTCAAAAAAACAGGAAAAATTTTTCACCTGCTTATTATGGCAGGCTATAAGTACCATAAAAGGTTCATTTCTTTTTTGATTAATTGACATATAGCACTCTATTTGTTATAATTAATAGTATTAAGAGGTGATACAAATGTCGGTAAAAATTATTACAGGCAATATCGGGTCCGGAAAGACCGAATATTGTATAGAAGAAATCAAAAAAACACGGAAAGCTGACAAAACACGAAAATGTGTTATGCTTGTACCGTCACACTATTCTCACGAAACAGAAAAAACAGTGGTGGATAAATTCGGCGGAACCGGACTTAACAACATAGAAGTAACGTCGCTTGAAAAGCTTGCCCGAAACCTGTTATCGGGAACACAAAAGCATCTCTCTGCGCCCGGAAAGCAGGCGCTTATTTGCCGTGCAACGGAGCTTTGTATACAGGAGCTTGAAACACGTCACGAGGACTTTGAAATCAAGCTCATAAGAGCGGTAAGACGTCAGGGTTTTCTTGATATTGCCGCATCACTTATCAGCGAGCTGCACCGTTATTCAGTAACCGGAAACGATTTGAGAGCGCAGGCAAAAGCAACCGACAATAACACACTAAGACAGAAGCTTGAAATAACTGCAATACTCTGCGATAACTATGACAGACTTTTATCCGAAACAGAATACGTTGACAGCGAGGAAGACTTGTCACGTCTTGTAAAGGTTATAGGCAATTATTATGATTCAAATACCGGTATATGGATAGATAAATTTGATGAGTTTTTACCACAGCAGTTCGAAGTAGTAACTGCACTTATCGACCTCGGTGCAGATATTACAGTAACATTTAACGAGTGCGGTGATAACACATATTACGGGACTGTTTCAGCAATAAACAAGCTCACAGAATATACCTCCGTTGAAACAATACATCTTGATGGCGGATTTAACCATATCACTGATGCACCCGATTTAAAATTCCTGTTTTCTACGTGGTTTGACAGATGCTGCTATGATGGACCGGTAAACAATGCAGAAATATTTGAGGCAAGAGACAGCTACACAGAAATCGAACACATTGCCTGCCGCATACTTGACTTTGTACGTGAGGATAAATACCGTTTTCGTGATATTTCAGTCATATGCGGAAATACAGAAAGCTATTCTCATATTATTGAGGCGGTATTTGATGAATACAACATTCCATATTACAACGATGAACGGTTTGCTATATCAGATCACCCGATAGCAATGCAGCTGCTTGCACTGTTCGACATCATCGAAAATAACTGGAACTATTCTTCAATGTTCGAGTATCTCCGTGCCGGCTTTGTATACAGAAAAACAGTCTCCGCAAACGGAAAAGCAAAATACAGACGTATCTCATCGGACGAGCTTGACGTGCTTGAAAACTATGTTATTAAGTACGGTATCAGAGGTAAAAATGTATGGTGCCGTTCGTGGGTTGACGGCAGGAAAAAGTTTATCGAAGAAGCTTTGGGCAGAGAAGCACAGATTGACGATAACACAAAAAAAGCAGATGCTTTACGTGAAATAGTTGTAAAGCCCATAGCTGATTATTGCGAGGACATAAAAACCGCAAAAACCGTAAACGATTATTGCTGTGCAACATTCCGTTTTCTGGAGAACATCAACCTCTATCAGGGGCTCAAGTCAGAACTGCTGTCTATGGCGATGAACCGGGCAACTACCGATGCTCAGCGCCTCGGTCAGATATGGAATCTTACACTTGATATACTCGACCAGCTCAACACTGCACTCGGCACACAGGAGATTACAGCATCGGAATTTACTGACTATCTCCGGGCCGCAATGACAAATTGTATGATACGCACTGTCCCGTCAGGAGTTGACAGGGTATTCATCGGCTCAGTAGAAAAGAACAGCACAAGCGGTATGAAAATAATATTTATGGCAGGTGCCAACTCCGGTACATTTCCATCTGATACTGCCAACGAAGGCTTTCTATCAAATGCCGACAGAGAATATCTTGCAGATAAAAATATTCAGCTTGCACCTACCACAACAAAAAAATCCGCAAAGCTGTACAACAGTGTTTACCGGACCTTAAGTGCCGTTTCAGATAAGCTTTGCATAAGCTATCCGGTACAGACCCCCGACGGTAAAGGGTGCCGTGCATCACAAACAGTTCTTGATATCAAAACAAAGCTTAAAAACATACGGGTATATGACGACATTCTTGTTCCGTCCGAGGAAGAGAAGAAAATGTTTGTATCCTCACCTAAAGCAACCTTGCACAAGATGCTGATTAACCCGAAAGCACATCCGTTGTGGACTCACGTTAACAGCTGGTTTTATGACCACAAGGAATGGCACAACTGCATCTTTAAGGTCAACAGTTCTAAAAAGAAGTATAAAAACAGAACAATAACTCTGAATGAAAAATATGCCGGAAAGCTGTTCAAGGGACAGATAACCTACAGTGCGACAAGGCTTAATACATACGCACTATGTCCGTTCCGCCATTATCTGAAGTACGGATTAAAGCTAACTACCAGAGAGGAATGGACGCTAAACGCAGCTGACACCGGAACATATGCACACGAGATAATCCGTAATCTTTGTGAAACAATAGATAACGATACAAGCCTTGACTGGAAAACAATAGATGACGAAACTCTTTCTGAAATTACACAACAAATAACTGCAAAAGCAATAGAAAGAGTCAGCCAAACAGAAACCGTCGGCAAGGAACGTGCAGCACACATTTTCTCACGTATGAGTAAAACAGTTGAAAATGCCGTCAGGACAATCCGTAAGAGCATTGCCTGCGGGCAGTTTACACCTTACGCATACGAAAAGGAAATTAGTGTCCCTCTCACCGACAAAATCAAGGTATACGGCGTGATTGACCGGATTGATATTTGTCAGCATAACGGGGTAAATGAATATCGGATTATTGATTATAAAACAGGTCGGGAGGAATTTAAGGTTTCCGAAATCTGCAGTGGTTATGATATGCAGCCGGTTATATATGCACTGGTTATGCGTATGCTTGATGACAAAGCAACTATATCAGGAATGTACTACAGTAAGGTTAGAAATGACTATGCCAAGCTTACGGTATCGAACAAGGATGAAATGATCGAAAAGTCGCTTAAGAAGAACACAGAGCTTAACGGCGCAACATTCCTCGATACAGATGCCGAAGGTAATCACACATACGAATCTATGGACAGAATCGAATCAGCGCTTATCAGACAGGATGACCCGCTTTTCTTCATACCGAAACGCGGCGGCGGATACGGCACCAATGTTCGTTCCAGAAAAGCAGGCGAAGCGCTTATGGGTTCTGTGCTTGATAAAATAATTGAAACCGATAACAGTATACGAAAGGGCAATATAGACCTTATGCCGCTTGAAAGAGATAATAACAAAACAGCATGTACCTTCTGCGAATACAACGCAGTATGTAAATTTGACGAACAGCTTGTATGCACAAGAGGTATCAGCGAAAGCGACACCGCAGTATGGAAAAGATTGGAGGGTGATGAATAATGGGATGGACACCGGCTCAGGAACAGGCAATACACACACCCACCGGTAACGGAAATCTACTCGTTTCCGCAGCGGCAGGTTCGGGAAAAACAGCCGTTCTCGTTGAAAGAATCCTGCAAAAGCTCATAAACAAAGAAACAACGGTTGACCGTCTGTTGGTTGTAACCTTCACAAATGCCGCAGCTGCAGAAATGCGTGAAAAAATTATTAAACAGCTTATAAAGGAAGTTGGAAATCCCGATAACGACGCTCAGACACAAAATATGCTGAACTCACAGATACGTCTTGCCGAAACAGCTGATATTATGACAATTGATGCATTCTGTAACCGTATTGTACAAAATAACTTTCACGTTATGGGCACAGACCCTAATGTAACAGTAGCTGACACAGCTATGTGTGACCTTCTTCGTGCAGAAGCAATTGACAATCTTTTTGATAGACTCTATACGACAAAAGACGAGGACGAGGCACTCAGATTTTCACGGCTGCTTGATGCATATTCAGATAACAGAAGCGATACCGGTCTTATTGAAGCGATACTTGAAATCCATAAGTTTGTCGTATCGTTTGCTGATCCGAAAAAATGGCTTGATGCAGCAGCAGAAGCATATACCCTCCCGGCAGAGCAGATGCCGTATACAATATATCTGAAAGAAATCACAAAAGAGGCTGCTGTACTATGTATAAATAGCATCAACTTATTTCTGGAAGAAAACAAGGATATTTCTGAGTTTTTGAAGGCATACGCAACCGAACTTGCCGAGAAAGCAAATATTATTGTCCGTTCAGATGACTGGACAGATATGTACGAAATTTACCGTACATATTTCAAACGCCTTTCTACAAAAAAACAACCTGACAGCATTATTCAGAAGCTGCCGGTTGCAGAAACCAAAGAAGAAAAGAAGCTCGCGAACAAGCTCGCATATATCAGGACTGTTTTTGCAGACAGACTCAGCATGGGCATCACCTTCAGTTTAGATGAGTTTGAAGACGAATTATGCAGCGAGCATCTCCATGATGAGGCATATGATATTGTATGGATTGTCAAAGAGTTTATGGGCGAATATGCTAAGATAAAAGAAAATCGTGGCGTATGCGAATTTTCGGACATTGAGCAGCTTACATATATGCTGTTCCGTGATAATGAAGATATCCGTGAACTATATAAAAATAAATATGACGAAATCCTCATAGACGAATACCAGGACACAAACGAGCTTCAGGATTCTATTTTCCGGCTTATTTCGCATGACAACATTTTTATGGTTGGCGACCTTAAGCAAAGTATTTATCGGTTCCGCGGCGGCGACCCGTATATATTCAAAAAGAAAAGAGATACCTACGGCTCAACCGATCCGGGCAACATTAAAATTACGCTCGCACAGAACTTCAGAAGCAGACAGGAGGTTTTAAGCAGTGTAAACGATATGTTCTCCTCCATAATGAGCAGAGATGTCGGCGACGTAGAATATGTTGGAGATGAATTGATTATACGTGATGCAGAACGTGAATATTATCCGCCACCGTCATTCGACTGCAAAAGTGAACTGCACTATATAGCAGCATCTGAAAACGCAGATAAAAATAAAGAAGAGATTCGGTTTGTTGTAGATAAGATATGCGAACTGCTTACATCCGGCATACTGGTATACGACAAGGAAACGGGTATGCGTCCGATACGCAAAAAGGATATTGTCATTCTTGAAAACTCCGTTAAATCAAACGGAGAACTAATAGTTGCCGAGCTCGCAAAAAGGGGCATAGACGCTTTTGCCGAAACTGAATCGTTCTTCTCACGCAGGGAAATCCTCACTATGCTTTCACTGCTTTCTATACTGAGCAACATAAGACAAGACATTCCATTGCTCTCTGTAATGCGTTCGCCTATCGGAGGCTTTTCAGAGGATGAGCTTGTCAGAATCCGTCTTTTCAGCGGAAAATGCGATAACTTCATAACAGCTGTACGCAGTTTTGCACGCAGCGGAGGCAGATACCTCTCGCAAGGGACATATAATTACAAGTCAGGGAATATTCGTTTAACAGTCAAGCATAAGCGCAGTGCACTCACGAATAAGTGTCGCAAATTTCTTGCCGATATTCATCGCTGGCGTGGTTATGTTCGCACAAAATCAGTTGCGCAGCTAATATGGACTCTTTTTGAAGAAACATATTTTTATGATATTATGGGTGCAATTGAGCAAGGCGAAGAAGCCCAGTTTAATCTTCGACTGTTCTATGAACGTGCAAAGCAATTTGAAAGTGCCGGTTTTAAAGGGTTATTCAACTTTATCAGATACATCGAAAATATCGAAAGTCACAGCGAAGACCTCGGCGGCGCCAAGCTTGTAGGCGAAAATCATGATGTTGTGCGTGTTATGACAATCCACAAAAGCAAAGGACTCGAATTTCCTGTTGTATTTATGATTGGCGCAGGCAAGAGCTTCCGTTCAAAGTCATCATCTACAAACATAAGGTACCACAAAATACTCGGGCTCGGACTGCCGTATATCCACTACGACAGGCACTATATGAGGGACACAAAACTTAAAAATTATATTTTTGAAGTTAATAAAAGAGAGTTGACCTCGGAACGAATCCGACTTGCATATGTAGCTCTCACCCGTGCCAGAGAAAAGCTTTATGTTGTTGTGAGTCAGAACGTAAAAGAGGATTTTTCAATAGAGGACCATCGACATATGCTTGAAGAAATGATGATAGACGGAGAACTCCTGCCGTCCGTTGCAGCAAAGGCAGCAGGCTTCTATTCCTGGCTATGCCCGGCAGCATATGCGAACCCACAAAGCTGGAAGTTTATTTATCACACCATAAACACCACCGAAGATGATGAGCCCGAAGAAATCTCTGAGTCAGAAGAGACCTACGAGGACAGCAAAGAACTGAGAGATGCGGTTTATGAGATTCTTAATTACCGGTATCCTTTTGTTTACAGTAACACAATTCCGTCAAGAACAAGTGTTACACAGCTTAAAGAGCTTACAATAGAACGTGAGAATATATATGATGCACCGGTACACGAGCCGGATAGCAGACGTGTATCAGCCGATGATATGGCGGAGCTGATGTTTTCACCTCTGCATCCCAAGCCTGCATTTATGCGTGATGACGGAGATAAACCTGCAAATGAGATAGGTACACTCTATCACCTTGTTATGTCTGAAATCGACTTAGAGCGAATAAAAAAAGAAGGTTCCGACTGTATTGAAAACGAGCTTCAAAGGCTATTGGAAAACGAGATAATTTCTGATGAGGATATGAAGTATCTCAACTGCGATAAAATCAAAAACTTCTATTCTAACGAAATTGGAAAAAGACTCCTTAAATCAAGAGAGGTTCACCGTGAAGAACCGTTCCAGATAAATATATCGGCTCTTGATTATGACCCCGCTCTTACATCAGAATACGCAGACGAAACCGTAATATTACAGGGTATTATCGACTGTTTCTTCTATGAGAAGGACGGATACGTGCTTGTTGATTACAAAACCGACAAGGTCAGAAACAACAGCATCGAAATCCGAAAAAAATATGATAAGCAGTTAGAGCTTTATAAAAAGGCAATAGAAAAGCTTACCGGCATTAAAGTAAAAGAAACCTTGTTGTATCTTTTCGACACGGACGAAACAGTATAAAAAACTCACCTCAGCACATAATTTTATCACTTATGGTAAAAATAAAGCTGAGGTGAATTTTATGGGATTTATATTTGCAATCATATCAGGTGCGGCTATGAGCATTCAGGGTGTTATGAACACCAGACTTGGAGATAAAATAGGTGTTTATGAATCAAATATGTATGTACAGGGCACCGCATTTTTACTGTCCCTTATTGTTATGTGGATATTTGGCAACGGAAATCTGCGTGCCATTACTGATGTAAATAAATTTTACCTTTTAGGCGGTGTATTGGGACTCATAATAACCGTTACGGTTATGAAATCGGTAGGCAGTCTGTCACCAACGATTGCAATATCAACAATCCTTATATCACAGCTTATATCCGCTGCAATTATCGACGCATTTGGCATTATGGAAAGCGAAAAAATAGCATTCACATGGACAAAATATGTCGGAATTGCTCTGATGCTTGGCGGTGTATTGCTGTTTAAATGGGAACACTGAAAAAGGGAATGAAAATCCAATTCATTCCCTTTGCTTTTTTATTCTATTGTAATTACCTCTTTATCTCTTAACGGACGCATATTACTGTCCCAGAAAAACAGCGTAAGAGTTTCTTCAACGTCAAATTCTACTTCTGTTAATCCTATGTCTGTTGCCTTCTGAACCTGACAATGGTTTCCCCCCGATGCAAAGGTAATAACATCGTCACTGCCCTCTTCGTGAAAAATCTTTATTATCACCTTATCATCTTCTATATGCGGTGCAGCTATTTTTGCGTCGCCAAGATGTATCTTTCCTGCATCGTAAAAATCATTGAATAGTATACTGAATTCACAATATCTTAAATCATTTTTTTCGGTATACATACCGCAAATACCCGTTTCTTTTTTGATTACTTCCAGTGATTCAGCATGCGGATTGTATGCATATATTTCTTTATCGGTATTAAAATACAGCTTTTCATTATATGCAGCAAGACCTGTATATACTCCGCCCTGGAAACCGGATAACGAATTTATATGCCACCATCCGTCTCCACCGTCAAGATTTTCGTATATAACCTCACCGTTTTCGTTTACAAGATTATTTTCTGAAACCCAATAGCTTATGCCGTCAATGCATACTATAGCTGATACGTTATTATGCCATAATTCATTATCATACAAATCAGAATCAGCCACTAATCCGCCTAAATCATACCCACTATGTGGACTTTCCAGACTTTCTATTTCGTCAGAGCTAAGCAATGCATATGTGTGCCTTACCTGTGCAAATTTATTCTTTGTTGGATCATCCCATGTCAAATCTATATGATACCATTCACCGTCAATCTTTACAAGATTCCATGCATGATTCATTTCTTCTGATGAAACATATGTACAATCTATGCCCAATTTATCCATAAGGTACATAAAAGCATATGTATATGACTCGCATACACCTGTCTTTGTAGTCATTATGGTTATAGTGTGATTTTCTAAAGTTGTATCGTATTGATAATTCAATACCATATAATCATGCACTGTCATAACCTTTTCAAAATCTGTCATATTATCGTCGATACAGAACAGGATTTCATCAGCAGCAGCCTCTATCTCTGAAAGTGTATTTTTGATAACTGCTTTATCGGTTTCGCTATAAGTCGGGCATATTTTAATTACTTCACCCGTTTGTTCCATATACGAAATACGATACTGATTATTTACGTAGAAATACAAAGGACTGTTATGCTTAGCTTTTTCATAGTGTTCCTGATAGTTATCTAAGTTAATACCAAGACCTGATACATCTATCTCAGTTTCAAGATTATCCCAGCCCTGACGGATTCTTTCATCGAACTCATCCTGAGTAGTACTCATAATCTGTACTTCCGGCTCCACATAAGTTTTCGGAAGTCCTACTGTGCTTTCCAGCCAAAGTTCTTCCTCTGCCAGAACTACGGAACAATTCACAAACAGCAACAACATAACTGTCAACAAGATTTTTTTCATAATCAAACTCCTCTTGCATCAGGATCCCATATAACCTTATGCATCTGTATCTGGAACTTTACATCGGCAAGAACCGGATCCTTCATAAACTCATCAATCACGTCTTTAAGCTCGTATTTCCCAAATACGGTTCCGCAATAAATGTGCGGTGCTGCCTCGCCGTATGTTTCTATTATTTTATGCGCAAATGACGCTGCAACCGATGCGTCTTCTTCCGAACCGATTACGAATTTAAGCACATCTGTCTTTTCGAGATTATCAAAATTTGATAATCGCATAGAATACATCTCGCCGCTTGACGGAAGCTTGAAATCAACCGTGAAGAACATATTCAAACGGTTCTCTTTGTCAATAAGCTCCCTGAATGCAACAATATCACACGCACCGTTAGTTTCTATATTAACCTCATAACCGTACTCGCAAAGTCTGTTAACAAGTTTAATTGATTCGGGAAACAGCAACGGTTCTCCTCCGGTAAGCGTAACTCTTTTATAAGTTCGGTTTACTCTCGAAAGAATTTCGTTTACGCTCATCTCTTTCGGAGGTATGTCGCTGAATTTCTCCTCTACCGCATACATTGAGTCACAATACGAACAGCGTAGATTACAGCCGAATACCCTTATAAACGTGCATAAGGCTCCTGCTCGGCTACCCTCGCCATCTATGCTGTCAAAAATTTCAGAAATAAGCATGATTTTACTCCTTTATATAAGACGCAACATTATCTATACTTTCCTGCACATCAACCCTGAAACAGTAGGGTTCGAGCGAATCACAGATATATTTTGCGAGGTTCTCTGCTGTGGGATTAAAGTCTACTACCTCATTTATAATCTTGTGATCAAACTTATCCTGAATTGCCTTTTTGATATGTGTGAAATCCATAACCATACCGTCTTCATTCAAAGTTTCTGAACGGAGATACACATCAATTATCCAGTTGTGACCGTGCAGATTGGTGCACTTTGATTCATATCTCAAGTCAAGCTTGTGTGCTGCCGACACTTCTATGCGTTTTTTTACCTCATACATATCAATCAGTCCTTTTTACTCATATATTCATCATACCCACGTTTACGCAGGAAACACGCAGGACAGTTACCACAGCCCTCACCTAATATGCCATTATAACACGTAAGTGTTTTTTTGTAAATTATGTCCATAACTCCAAGGTTATCCGCCAGCTCCCATGTCTGCGATTTATCAAGCCACATAAGCGGAGTATGGATAACAAAGTTATAGTCCATCGCAAGATTGAGTGTTACGTTAAGTGATTTTACAAACACGTCACGGCAATCCGGATAGCCCGAAAAGTCAGTTTCGCACACACCCGTTACAATATCAGTTATACCGTGTGTTTTTGCATATATTGCCGCATACGAAAGAAACAGCAGATTCCGTCCTTCAACGAACGTATTCGGCGGTGCGTCATCAGGCTTGGTTTCCTCAACAGGAATATCCTCACGTGTAAGCGAATTTGCAGCAAGCTGATTAATTACAGGCGTTGGAATAACCTCATAGCTTATCCCTTCGTCCTTGCAAATCTCTTCCGCACATTTAAGCTCCTTCTTATGACGCTGTCCGTAATCAAATCCGACAGCCGAAACATTCTCTTTTCCGAATCTGTCAAATGCCCAGTACAAACAGGTTGTACTGTCCTGTCCGCCCGATAATACCACCAACGCTTTTCTCATACTTGCCTCCATTATTTTACAGAAAGAGCTGAAAACAATCTCTCCTCCGCAATTTTTTCGTACTTTGTTCCCGGTCTGCCGTAGTTGGCAAACGGGTATATTGCTATTCCGCCTCTTGGCGTGAATACACCCTTAACCTCTATATATTTAGGGTCCATAAGCTTTACAAGGTCTTTCATTATTATATTAACACAGTCCTCGTGGAAATCACCCTGATTTCTAAAGCTGAACAGATATAATTTCAATGATTTTGACTCCACCATTCTTATATCCGGAATATAGTTAATAACTATCTCCGCAAAGTCAGGCTGTCCCGTTATAGGACACAAGCTTGTAAATTCAGGACAGTTAAAGGTTACCATATAATCGTTATCCGGATGCTTATTCACAAAGGTTTCAAGCACCTCCGGAGCATACGTATCCTTATATACTGTTTTTTTATTACCGAGGAGAGATAACCCCTCCTGTTCTTCTATTGTTCTGGGCATTAGCTTAACTCCTTATTTCATTAACCACTTTAGTTTTTGCTGTGTAGCGTGTCGCATAATAGCTTCTAACGTATCTCTGTCCTCGTTAAGTGCTGCTTGCTTCATTCTTTCCAAACAGTCCTGGAATTCCGTTATACGCTCTGCAAGATGCTCCTTGTTCTCAACAAATAACTCACTCCACATCTTCTCATTTATAACTGCGATTCGAGTGCAGTCCTGTAAACTGCCGCCCGCAAACGAGCTGCTTCGCTCAAGAAGCGGATTGTCACAAAGCGCAACAGCAACGATATGCATAAGCTGTGATGTATATGCTATCATTGAATCGTGTTCATCAGGAGTTGTTGTGACAACAACCCTACAGCCTATGTACTTCGCCATGTCACGGACAAGCTGAACATTTTCAGCTTTGTTTGTTTTGTCAGGTGTTACAATGTACGGTGCATTGTCGAACAAAGTGTCTGTTGAGCTTTTATAACCGCCTACCTCTCTGCCCGCCATAGGGTGTCCGCCGATAAAATCAACAGTATCAGGCAAAATCTTTTTCATTTCACGGATTATGAAGCCTTTCACTCCCGTTACATCCGTTATAACCGCCCCCGACTTTATTCTATCTAAATTATCTCTTACAAAATCGACATTGAGCTGAGGGTACAGACACATTATAATAAGGTCGGCACCATCCATGGCATCACCTGCATTATCGTATGCAACGTCTATTACGCCGTCGGCTAATGCTAAATCAAGACTCTCTCTCGATCTGTTATAAGCTGTTATTGTACAGTCATGGAACCCTCGCAGGCGGCGAGCCATTGAGCCGCCTATGAGTCCAAGACCGATAATTGCAATCTTCATCTGTATATAAATCCTTTCAGATTACTTTCCGAGTGCGTTGTCCAAATCCTCAATGATGTCAACAACATTTTCTATACCAACACTGAAGCGAACAAGCTCCGGATTTACACCGCACTCAACAAGCTGCTCGTCTGTGAGCTGACGGTGTGTTGTGCTTGCAGGGTGAAGCGCACAGCTTCTTGCATCAGCAACATGAGTTGCGATTGCGGCAAGCTTTAAGCTGTCAAGC